>DATDFP010000145.1:0-21273 GCA_036522535.1 Gemmatimonadales bacterium | reverse complement strand
AGCGCTCCGGGGGCGGGGCCCGTTGCCTCGGTGGACGCGATCGCCGGCCGCACCGCGCTCGTGGAAGTCACTACCATGGCGAGCATCCCGGGGATGATCACGAGGAACGGGAACAGCATCTTCGGGAGCGCGGCGATGAGCGGGGTGCGGCGCGCGGCGGTCATCGAGTTCGCGGCCATAGCGCGCTGCACGACCAGGAAGTCCGTGCACCAGTACCCGAACGACAGCACGAACCCGAGGCCCATCACCAGCCCGAACCACTCGACCCCCACGGGGTTCTGGGAGGCGTGCCCCATGAAGGCCCAGCTCCGCGTGTAGGCGCCCGGCGCATAGCCGTTGACGGCCGCGACCCCCGCGAGGCGCTGCGTGAGGCCGGCCCAGCCGCCGACGTCGCGCAGGCCCAGAAACACGAGCGGCGCGAAGCCGAACACGATGAGGAAGAACTGCAGGACCTCGTTGTAGATCGCGCTCGTGAGCCCGCCGAGAAAGATGTAGGCGAGTACGATCCCGGCGGCGACCAGGATGCTGGCGTCGAAGCTCCACCCCAAGAGCAGGTTGAGAAGCTTCCCCATCGCATACAGCGAGATGCCGGAGGAGAACACGGTCATCGTGGCGAAGGAGATCGCGTTCAGCCCCCGCGTCTTCTCGTCGAACCGCAGCTTCAGATATTCCGGGACCGAGCGCGCGCGCGAGCCGTAGTAGAACGGCATCATGAACAACCCGACGAACACCATCGCCGGGATGGCGCCCACCCAGTAGAAGTGGCTCGTCGCGATGCCGTACTTCGCGCCCGAGGCGCCCATCCCGATCACCTCTTGCGCGCCCAGGTTCGCCGAGATGAACGCCAGGCCCGTCACCCACGCCGGGATCGAGCGCCCGGAGAGGAAGAAGTCCTCGCTGGTCCGCACGTAGCGTCGCAGCGCCGCACCGATGCCGATCACGAACGCGAAGTATGCCAGCATCACCGCATAGTCGATCCAGCGCAGCGTCGTCATGCGCTCATGGCCTGCCGGCACCCAGCTCGCGGATCCAGATGTCACGATACCGGACCGGGTTGCCGTGATCCTGCAGCAGCAGGGGCAGCGGGTCCGCGTGCGGCTCGTAATGCGCCCGGGCGCCGTGGACCGTTCGACCCGTGATGATCGTGTTGTCCTGTACCAGGACGCCGTTGTGGAACACCGTCACCCGTGCGGAATCCCGCACCGAGCCGTCGGGCGCGAACCGCGGCCGATGGAACACGATGTTGTAGCTCTGCCACTGGCCGGGCGGGCGGCTCGCGTTGACCAGCGGCGGGGTCTGCCCGTAAACGGCCCCCGCCTGTCCGTCCGCGTACGTGATGTTCCGGTAGGAGTCGAGCACCTGGATCTCGTAATAGCCCATCAGAAACACACCGCTGTTGCCGCGCTCCTGGCCTTCGCCCCGAGGCGGGGTGGGTGTCGCCCATTCGATGTGGAGCTGGACGTCCCCGAAGCCGCGCCTCGTCAGGATCGGCCCTGCGCCGGGCGCGACCTCGACGTAGCCGTCCCGGACGACCCACTTCGCCGGCGAGCCATCCTGCGACTGCCACTGTGAAAGGCTCTTTCCGTCGAACAGCACGATCGCGTCCGACGGGGGTTGCACCGGCGGGCGCTCCGGGCCGGGATCGACGACGGGAGGCCGCGGGCGGTCGAGTGAATGAACGGGCCATTGCTGCGCCCCCGAGGGCGCGGGAGTGGAAGCGAGCATCATGAGCGCCAGCACATTCAGTGCGGAGTGCGGAATGCGGAATGCGGAGTGTGCTGAAATGCGGAGTGCGGAGTGCGGAATGCGGAATTGAAGGGATGGCGTCGAAGCGCGACCTCGGGGTTCGACCCTCGCACCGACATTCCGCATTCCGAATTCCGCACTCCGCATTGCCGTCATGGTTTCCACGTTCCCCTCGCCACCGCGGGCACGAACGCGTCGAGCGCCTTGGGCGGGAAGCCCAGCGTCTTCCCTTGCTCGGCGCTCATGTAAGCCGTCATCAAGAGCTTGACGACCTCGAGGCCGTCGTCGAAGGTGAGCTGCGGCGCCTCGCGCCCCAGGAACACGCGAACGAAGTGCCGGTCTTCGGCCTCATAGCCATACACCGCCGCCTCGCCTGCGATCACCGGCATCAGCCCCATCTCGGCATTCTGCTTCTCGACCAGGTCTTCGCCCGTCTTGCCCTTGACCTCGCGGCTGAAGAACAGCTTGAGCCCGCTGTCGAGGGAGTTCCACGACATCGAGTACTCGGGGCCGAGCAGCTCGGCCGAGAGGCGGAGCCCGGCGCCGACGAAGCTCCAGGAAGTCGTCGCCTCGCCCAGCACCGTCGCGCTCCCCTCCGCCTCGAACTCGATCATCACGCTGGCGAAGTCCTCGGCGGGCTCGTTCGCGTAGTCCACGTCCTTCCCCATCGTCTGCCGGAGACGCTTCGCGTACCGGGGCTCGGTCCACTTGAGACTCGCGATGTGCCCCGTCACGCGCACCGGCCGCACGGACGAGAGCGGCGCGTCCGGCTTGGTCAGGAGGTGGCGCACCACGAGCGACGAGTGGCACATCATGTCGTTCAGCACGCCGCCGCCCTGCAGCCTCCCCTGCCAGAACCATGGCATGTGCGGCCCGCTGTGCTCTTCGGCCGCGCGGGCGAGGTAGGGGCGACCGGTGAGCGCCGCGCCCCGCGCCCAGATGATGGCCCGGCCCTGGATCACGGCCGGCGCGAACAGCTGGTTCTCGAGGTAGCCGGTGGCGATCCCGGCCCGCTTGACGAGCTCGGTGACCCGTTTCGCTTCGGCGACGTTGCGGGCAAGAGGCTTCTCGCACGCGACCCCTTTGAGCTCCCCTTTGCCGCCGGTAACCGTGTCGGCGATCTCTTCGACGTTCTCGATCCGGGCGAAGTTCGGCCCGCACAGCCACAGCGCGTCGATGGCGGGGTCCGCCACCAGCTCCGCGATGGAGCGGTAGACCTTCGCCTGCCCCACGTCCAGGCGCCGCGCGAGCGCGGCCGCCTCCTCCGCGTGCTTCTTGTTCGGGCTAAAGACACCCAGCACGTCCGCATCGCGCACAGCCTGGAACGCCTGCAAGTGGAACCGGGCGTTGAACCCGCTGCCGATGAACCCCACCCCGAGCCGCCGATCGGTCATCCTCTCCCGTTTCCGTTACTCGTTTCCCGTTTCCCGTTTCTCGTTTTTCTCATTTCCCGTCAGTAGTTGACGCCGAGCTTCGCGAGCGCCTCGGGGGGGCACCCTTTCCACTCGGAGACGAAGGTGTTCCCGATGTAGCGCAGATCCTGGACGCCCATCTTGCTCGAGAAGAAACCCGAGGCGGTGAAGTCCCGGAACCTGTTGAAGAAAGCGACGCCCGCGGCGTGCTCGGGCTTGGCGCGTTTCGGCCACGCGATGTCGTCGAGCAGGGCGGCCCGCTCGGCGTCCGCGCAGGCGATGAACGTCTTGCCGTAACGGTCGTCGCATTCGTGGTCGAGCCAGGCCAGCCCGCCGCGGATAGGCGTCTGGAGGTCGGGGTCGTCCCCCAGCATGAAGTCCATGAACTCCGGCACGCCCGCGTCGGTGGCGCTACCCGAGCGCTCGTCCTTCGGGATGATCAGGTCCACGAGCACGCGCACCGTGTCCCATTCGTGCGGCGTGAAGACCTTCGGCTCGTACGCCCGCCCCTCCGCCCGAGCTGTCGCGGCGAATTCCGCCGCCCGCATCAGACCGGGAGGCGCCACCCACCAGGCGGTGCCCGCGGCCAGCAGCTTCATCGTTTCCCGTCGGTTCATGCCCTACCCCAGTGCGGAATGTGGAATGCGGAATGGATCGCGGAGAGGTCGAGCCCGACAGCCTGCGTTGGGGATCGAGCTCGCCGCGTCAATTCCGCACTCCGCACTCCGCATTCCGCATTTCGAACATTCCACATTCCGCACTCCGCATTGCATTACAGGGCCCCCTTTTTCATCTGGTCCGCGATGTACTCGCTCGTCCGCAGCGCCAGCGCGAGGATCGTCCACGTGGGATTCTTGTCCGCCTGCGACACGAACGGCCCGCCATCGGCGACGAACAGGTTCTTGCAGTCGTGCGCCTGGCACCAGCGGTTGAGCACCGAGGTCTTCGGGTCGTCCCCCATGCGCGTCCCGCCGAGCTCGTGGATGATGGTCCCGCCGTCGGCGATGCCGTACCCCTGCTCCGCGGTCGGCATCGGGGAGAACACCTCGCCGCCCATCTCCGCGATGAGCGCGCGGAACGTCTCCTGCATGTGCTTCACCTGCTTGTATTCGTGATCCGACCACTTCCAGTGGAACCGCGGCACCGGGATGCCCCACCGGTCCACCATGCGCGGGTCGATCTCGCAGTAGGTGTCGTCGTTCGGGATCATCTCGCCGCGGCCCGAGAAGCCGATCGTGGCGCCGTAGTAGCGCCGGTAGTCGTTCTTGAGCTGCTTGCCGTAGCCGCCGCCGGGGGGGTAGCGCTGGATCCCGCCCATGAAACCGTAGCCCGGCATGCCGGCGCCGCCCCAGACCTCGATGTGGTAGCCCCGCGGGAAGTCGAGCTTTTTGTTCTCGAGCCACCACGGCATGTAGAGGTGCATGCCCCCTACCCCGTCGTGGTTGTGCGGCACGTGGTCCACGAGCTTCGGGATGAACCCTCCGACGTCCGTTCCCGTCGTGTCGGTGATGTACTTGCCGACGGTCCCGCTCGAGTTGGCGAGCCCGTTCGGGAAGAGCGAGGATTTCGAGTTGAGCAGCAGACGCGCGGACTCCAGCGCACTCGCGGCCAACACCACCACCTTGGCGCGCACGTGCCGGTCTTCGCCGCTCGCCTTGTCGACGTAGGCGACCCCCGTGGCGCGGCCGCTCTTGTCCACGGTCACCTCGCGGGCCATCGCATTCGTCAGGAGCGTCAGCTTCCCGGTGGCGCGGGCGGGCGCGATCAGCACGTTGGTCGAGGTGAAGTTCGCGTTCACCCGGCACCCGCGGTTACACTGGCCGCAGTAGTGACAGGCCGCCCGGCCGTTCAAGGGGCGGGTGAGGATCGAGAGCCGCGCCGGGATACAGGTGATGCGCAGCCGGTCCGCCGCCTGTTTGACGAGCAGCTCGTAGCAGCGCGGCTCGGGCGGGGGGAGGAACACTCCGTTCGGCTCGTTGGGGAGGTTCTCCTTGCTGCCGAAGACCCCGATCAGCCGGTCGATCTTGTCATAGTAGGGCGCGACGTCGTCGTAAGAGATGGGCCAGTCGTCGCCCAGCCCGTCGCGGGATTTGCGCCTGAAATCGTACGGCCCGAAGCGCAACGAGATCCGGCCCCAGTGGTTGGTCCGGCCCCCTACCATGCGGGCCCGCCACCAGTTGAACGCGGTGCCGGGCGCGCGGGTGTAGGGCTCGCCGGGGATCTCCCAACCGCCGATGCACGCGTCGAACTCGCCGAACGGGCGTTCTTTCGTAGACTTCCCGCGGCGCGGCGACTCGTACGGCCACGTCAGCATGGCCGAGTCGGTCGTGTTGTCCCAGGGTGCACCGGCTTCGAGCACCACCACGTCGGCGCCGGCCTGCGTGAGCGCGTACGCCGCCATCCCGCCGCCCGCCCCCGAGCCGACGACGCAGACGTCGTAGAGTTTCGCCTGACGGTAGAAGGACACGCTGGGACCTGCGCTCAGACCGTGCACAGCGCGACCGCCTCACGCAGCGACACGAGCGGGTCGCGGGTCGGGGTGAACTCGTGGGCGACATAGCCGCTGAAGCCGGCGTTCGCGATCGCCGCGGCGATGCCGCGCCAATTCAGCTCCTGTGTGTCGTCCAGCTCGTGGCGGCCCGGAACGCCGCCGGTGTGGAAGTGCGCAATCCACTCCTTGTTATCACGAATCGTACGGATCACGTCGCCTTCCATGATCTGCATGTGGTAGATGTCGTACAGCAGCTTCACCCGCGGCGAGGCGACCGCCCGCACGACCGCCACGCCGAACGCCGTATGGTCTCCCTGGTAGTCCGCATGGTCCACCTTGCTGTTCAAGAGCTCCAGGCAGATCGTGACGCCGTGCTGCTCGGCGAGCGCCTTGATCCGGTTGAGCCCCGCGACGCACGCGTCGATCGCCTCCGCGTCGCTCCGGCCGCGGCGGTTGCCGAACATCGCGATCACGTTCGGCACCCCGTGACGCGCCGCCTCGGGGATCGCCCGCTCGAGCTCGCCGAGCAGGAGCGGATGGTTGGCGCGATCATTGAACCCGGTGGCGATGAAGTCCCCCCGGATGGCGGGGTAGCCCATCGAGCACACCAGGCCGTGGTCGCGCACGACTCCCCACTCGTCTGAGCCGAGCAGATCGACCGCGGCGAGCCCCATGGCGGCCCCCGCCCGGCAGAAGTCCGGGAGGGGGATCTGCCGATACGGCCAGCGGCAGGCGGACTGCTTGAGGCGGCCGGACAGGACCCGGCGGGGGTAACTGACCCCGGGCGCAAGCCCGGGGTCCCCGGGGTACTCGACCGGCAGGCCGAGACCGGCGAGCGCCCCGGCCGAAGCGATGAGCGCTTCGCGCCGGCTCACCGTCCGCCGGTCCTTCACAGCTCGCGCCGCTTCATCGCGTCCACCGCGTACGCCGCGGCGCGCGCCGTGAGCGCCATGTAGGTGATGGACGGGTTCTGGCATGCCGAGGACGCCATGCACGCGCCGTCGGTCACGAACAGGTTCTTGACGTCGTGCGTCTGGTTGTGGGCATTGAGCACCGATGTCTTCGGGTCGCGACCCATCCGCGCGGTCCCCATTTCGTGGATCGTCAGGCCCGGCGGGTTCTGCTCCACGAACGGCTCGACCTCCCGCGCACCCGCGGCCTCGAGCATCTCGGCCGCCGTGACCGACATGTCGTGCAGGAGCTTGCGCTCGTTGTCGCTCCACTCACAGTGGATCCGCAGCGCCGGGATTCCCCAGGCGTCGACCGTGTTGGGATCGAGCTCGACAAAGTTCGTGGGCCGCGGCAGGCACTCGCCGAACCCATAGAAGCCGAAGCGCCACGGCCCGGGCGTGCCCAACGCCTCCTTGAGCGCGCGGCCGAAGCCCGGCAACGAATCGACTCGGCGCCAACCCGCTTGCGACGCGCCGCCCTGGAACCCGTAGCCGCGCAGAAAGTCGGAGTGCGCGGTCGTCACGTTGCGAAACCGGGGGACGTAGACACCGTTGGGGCGGCGTCCATGGACGGTGCGGTCTTCCATCCCCGGGATGATGCCGCCTGCGCCGCCGCCCATCACGTGATCCATGAGATTCCTGCCCAGCTCGCCGCTCGAGTTCGCCAGGCCGTTCGGAAAGCGCGGACTCTTCGAGTTGAGGAGGATGCGGGTCGATTCCAACGTCGAGGCGCACAGGAAGATGACCCGCGCGCGGAACTCGAGCGGCTCCCGGGTCTGTGCGTCGACGACCCGGACGCCCGCCGCGCGGTCGCGCTTCTCATCATACATGACGCTGTGGACGACGCTGTAGGGCCGCAGCGTGAGGCGCCCCGTGGCGCGGGCCGCGGGGAGGGTGACCCCGATGCTGTTGAAGTACGAATGCGTGATGCACCCCCGCTCGCAGGGCCCGCAGTAGTGGCAGGCGGCGCGCCCGCCGTGCGCGACGCTCAAGACCGCGCACCGGCCGATGGTGAGCACCCGCTCACCTCCGAAACGTTTGGCGATCGCCTCCTTCACTACCGTTTCGGCGCAGTTCAGCGCCATGGGCGGGAGGAACTTGCCGTCGGGAAGCTGGGGCAGGCCGAGCGCTTCGCCGCTGATCCCGATGAACTGCTCCACGAAGTCGTACCACGGCGCAAGGTCGGCGTAGCGGATCGGCCAGTCCACGCCGAGGCCGTCCCGCGCGTTGGCCTCGAAGTCGAGGTCGCTCCAGCGGTACACCTGCCGGCCCCACATGATGGAGCGGCCGCCGACCTGGCGGCCGCGGATCCAGTGGAACGGCTTGGCGGGATCGAACGTGTAGGGATTGTCGCGGTCGTTGACGAAGAACTTGCCGCTGTACTCGTTGCACGCATAACAATGGCGCTGGATGAACTGGTCCCGCTCGAGCGCCTTGCGGTCGCCCAGGCCGCGGAACTTCATCTCCCACGGCGGCACGTGCTCAACGTAATCGCGCGCCGGGTCGATCGGGCGCCCCGCCTCGAGCACGAGGGTCCGGAGCCCGCGCTCGCACAGCTCCTTGGCCGCCCAGCCCCCCGTGATCCCCGAGCCGACGACGATCGCGTCAAAGGTCGGAACGGCCATCAGAAGTCCCCCGGGGCGGCGCGCGAGGCCCGCACCTCCGCACAGCCGTCGTAGGAGCCGGGCAGGGTCTCGTACCTGAGCCCCGCGGTGGCGCCGATCTCGGACGTGCAGTAGCCATACACCGTGAGCCACTTCAAGCGCTGGAAGAAGTGCTCCTCGGCCTTTTCTCCCGCCTGGCGCAGGGCCTGCACCTCGGCGTCGAGCCCCGCGAGGATCGCGACGCGCTGCGCTTCGCTCGCCGCGACGAACTCCACGCCGAAGGCATCGCGACTGCGCGTGTCCACGTCACCCAGGCCCCGAAGGAATGACGCCCGCTCCTCATCCGAAGCCGACTCCGCGACGAGCAGGTCGATGAATTCGGGGACCTGCGCCGCACGCGCGCCCGGCGTGTCAGTTGCGGGGATGATCATCTCGGCCATGGCGGCGACGGTCTCCGCCTGGTGGGGATCGAAGACCTGGAGCGCGCGGCCGCGGGCGCGCCGGTGTGCGGTGCGACCCCGCGCCAAGAGCCCGTCCGCCGAGAGCCGCCCGGGCGCGGAACCAGCTACCGCGGCGGCCAAAACGCCCAGCAGTTCCCTACGGTTCATAGGCTCCGCTTACCGGGGACTAGAGCGTTCAGAACTCGAGCCCCTTCAAGTACTCATAGCTCGTCCGAATCGACGCGAACGGGTCCGGTGGCTGGTCGTGCTCCACGAAGTAGTGCCGAATCCCCGCTTGATCGCGGCGGGCGAAGATCTTCTTCCAGGCGATCACGCCCTTCCCTACGGCCACCATGCCCCGGGCCGCGTCCATGTCCTTCACGTGCACCAGCGGGAACCGGCCGTGATGGCGCGCGAAGTACGCGAGCGGGTCGCCGCCCCCGTGCGTGACCCAGTACAGGTCCATTTCGAACTCCACCGCCGCCGGATCCGTCTCGGCAAGGAGCAGGTCGTAGGGGACGCGACCGTCCACGGCGGCGAATTCGAAGTCGTGATTGTGGTAGGCGAATCGCAGTCCCGCCTGGCGCGCTTCGGCCCCGGCGCGGTTGAACAGCTCCGCGATCCGCTTATAATCGTCCGCCGTGCGGCGCTGCTCCACCGGGATCCACGGCACGACGACGTAGCGGTGGCCGATGGTGCGGGCGTCCTCCAGAGTCTGCGCCCACCGGTCGCGCACGGTCTCGAGAGGCAGGTGCGCCGAGGGCGCGACGAGCCCCGCCCGCGTCAGCGCCGCCTTGACCGCTTCCGGTTTGCGGTCGAAGTAGCCCGCGAACTCGACCTCGGTATACCCGACCTGGGCCACCCGCGCGAGCGTGCCTTCGAAATCCCGCCCCATCTCGGTCCGCACCGTGTAGAGCTGGAGTCCGATTCGGTCGAGCTTGGCGGCGTGGCTCGCGCCCTCCCACTCGGCCAGCGGCCGCCCCAACTTCCCCGCGACCGCCGCCGCACCCAGCGTCCGGAGGAAGGCCCGTCGGTCCGGCATTCGACCTCCTTGTGATCGAACCGCAGAGAAGATCGGCCCGGATCGGAGAGTCCGCTAGTGGCTCGGTGCAACAGAGGGTTGTGATTTCGCAGCGCGGATGATTGCTTCTCCCCGGGACCGCCTCTCCCCGTGCCCGCTCGAGAAAGGACCTGACCCTGTGGCTGCCCCCGCCCCCGCTAGCCTCGCGACCCGCCTGCTCCTTGGCGCCTGCACGTCGCTGCCCGTCCCGCTCGCGGCGCAGCGAGTGCTCACGCTCGAGGAAGCGTTGCGCGAGGCTCGGGCGGCGAACGCCATGCTCCCGGTCGCCCGATTCGACACCGTGATCGCGCGGGCGCGGATAAGTGAAGCGCGTGGCGTGCTGTGGCCGCGGCTGTCCGCGGAGAGCGACCTCCACGCCGGCACCCCGAACCGGTACACGGGCAACGACGCCCGGCTGCAGGTCGTCGCCGACGAGGATCTGTACGACGGCGGGGGGCTGCGGGCCGGCGTCAAGGTCGCGGAAGCCCAGGCCCGCGGGACGCACGCCCGGTATCGCCTGGCCGAAAAGGATCTCGATCTCGCGGTCGAGCTGCGCTACAGCGAGCTCCTGAAGACCGAGGAAGAGCTGACGTTTCGCCGGGCCGGGATCGCCCGGCTGCGCACGTACCTCGCGAGCGTCCAGGCCCGGCAGGCGGCGGGCCAGGGTGTCGCCGACGACGTCCTCAAGACCCAGGTGCGGCTCAGCGCCGCCGGCGCCGACCTCGAGGACGCGGCGCGCCGCCTCGACCTCGCCCGGTTCGAGCTCAACGACCTCCTCGGGCGCGCTCCGGACGGGCCGGTTGAGCTCGCGCCCCTTCCCCCGCCTGCGCCACCGCCCGCCGACTCGACCGGAGAGCCATGGGCGAGCGCGCCGGACGTGCGCTCCGCAGAAGCGGATGTGGACGCCGCACTGTCGAATGTGACCGTGGCGCGCGCCGGACGCCGGCCCCATCTGTCCTTCAGCGCCGATGCCGGCGCGCTTCCTCTCTTTCCGGGCTCGGAGGTGGGTACGGGACTGAACAACGGCCAGGGTTGGGGCATGGAATTCACGTTCTCGCTGAGCTGGCCCGTGTGGGACGCGGGCGTCTACCGGGCGCGGCTCGATCAGGCCCGGGGAGGAGCCGAGCGAGCCCGGCAGGCGGCGACCGCTGTCCGCCGGGAGGCGCGCCTGGAATGGCGGCGCGCGCTCGCCGAGCTCGGCAGCCGCTACCGTGAGGTGCAAATCCGCAGCGGCAACGTCCCCATCGCCCAAGACTCCTACCTCCGAGCGGAGAGTCTCTACCGCGGCGGAGCCGCGACCGCGCTCGACGTGCTCGACGCTTTCACGCAGTGGCTCGACGCGAGCGAAGCGGCGGCCGAAGCTACGCTTGGGTATCGCGAAGCCGCGGCGCGTCTGCTTCGTTGGGGGACGCCGTGACTCGCGCGCTCCTGGCGGTGCTCGCCGGGGCCGCCCTGGCGGGATGCGGCCGTGCCGAGGGGGATGGCAGCGCGGCCGCGCGTGAGTCCGCCGTCGTACGCGGAGCGGTCCCGGTGCGAACCGCCCCGGTCGCCCGCATGACGCTCGAGGAGACCGTGAGCGGGCCCGGCCGTACGGAAGCGCTGCGGCAGGTTCGCGTGCGCGCGCCCTTCACGGGGACGCTGGTAGCCGTTCGGGTCGCCGACGGCGACGACGTCGCGCGAGGACAGGAGATCGCGGCGCTCGTGTCCCGCAACAGCGCCGCGGCGCTCGCCGGGGCGCGGGAGATGCTGGACGCCGCCACCACGGCCGCGGATTCCGGCGACGCCCGTCGCGCCCTCGAGCTGGCGCAGCGGAACCTCGTGCAGGCGCCGCTGCGCGCGCCCGAAGCGGGCGTCGTCGTGTCACACGCGGCGAACGAGGGGGACCTCGTGAACGAGGGCGACGACATCGTCACCATCGCCGTCGCCGGCTCGGTCGTGTTCGTGGCGCAGATCGTCCAGAGCGACCTCGCCCGCGTGCGACCCGGCCAGACGGCCACGGTCGAGCTCGCGGCGCGCCCGGAGGGGGGGCCCATGCGCGGCGTGGTTCACGCCATTCTTCCGGCGGCCTCGAGCGAGAACCTCAGCGCGCCCGTACGCATCGACGTCGCCCGGCTCCCCGGGCCCGTGGCGCTCGGCCTGTTCGGGACGGCACGCATCACCGTGGGGAAGCGGATCGGGGCGCTGGTCGTGCCCGCCGCGGCGGTGCTGCGGGACGACGTGTACGGTACGTCCCGCGTGGCCGTCGTCCTGCCCGACGGCACCGCGCGCTGGGTCCAGGTCACTCCCGGGATACGGGAGGGCGACACCGTTGAGATCACGGCTCCCTCCCCCACGCCACCCGCGCTCGCCGTTGGCACGCCCGTGATCGTCGCGGGCCAGGTGGGGCTCCCCGACGGCGCCCGCGTCCAGGCGCAGCCGTGAGCCTGATCCGTCGCGCGCGGCGCCGGGCCGTCGCGCTCGGCGCGTTGCTCGTGGTCCTCGCGGCGGCAGGCGTATACGAGGCGCTCGGGCTCCCCGCCGCCATCTTCCCGTCGGTCACGTTCCCGCTCGTCAAGGTCATTGCCGACGTGGGGGAAGAGCCCGCCGCCGGCATGATGCCGACCGTCACCCGGCCGCTCGAGGAGGCCATGGCTCGCGTGCCGGGCGTCCGCCTGGTGCGGTCCATCACGTCGCGCGGGTCCTCCGAAATCACCGCCCTGTTCGCCTGGGGCACGGACATGAAGGACGCGCTCCAGCGCGCCCAGGCGGAGACCCAGCGGATCCGGACCGACCTGCCTCCCGAGACGCGGATCGACGTCGAGTGGATGAACCCCGCGATCTTCCCCATCCAGGGCTACGCGCTGACGTCCGCGACGCGTACCGATGCGGAGCTGCGCGAGCTGGCGGAGTATACGCTCAAGCCGGCGCTCATCCGGATTCCGGGGATCGCGCAGGTCGAGGTCCAGGGGGGACGGCTGCGCGAGTTCGAGGTACGGCTCGATGCACGGACCCTCCAGGGCCGGCGGCTCGCGGTGCAGGACGTCGTCACGGCCATCAAGGAAAACCACGAGGTCCGCTCGGCCGGCCTCGCCGAGCAGAATCACGAGCTCTATCTCACGCTGGTGGACGGTCGCGCCCGCGGCGTCGACGAGCTGGCGCGTCTGTCCCTGCCCGTCCCCGGCGGTCCGCCGGCGAGTCTCGGCGAGCTTGGCACCGTCACCGTCGCCGACGAAGTCTCCTACGTCCGGACGACCGCCGACGGGCGGGCGGCGGTGCTCGTGAACGTGATTCGCCAGCCGTCCGCCAACACGGTCGCGATCGCGGACGCCGTGCGGGCGCTGTTTCGCGACCGGCCCGATCTGCTCCCGCCCGACGTCCGCTGGTCGAACTTCTACGACCAGGCGCAGTTCGTCTCGGACTCGGTGCGCGGCACCCGGGACGCGATCCTCATCGGAGTCGGCCTGGCCGCGCTGGTGCTGCTCGTGTTCCTGAGGAGACCGCGGCTGACGCTGATCGCCGTGCTGTCCATCCCGTTCACCGTCGCCATCGTCCTGCTCCTGCTCGGGGTCACGGGCCAGACGATCAACCTGATGACGCTCGCGGGCGTCGCCGCGGGCGTAGGGCTGATCGCCGACGACGCGATCGTCGTGGTCGAGAACATCGAGCGGCACCACGCCGGGGGCGGGCCGGGAGACGAGGCGGAGCGCGCCATCCTCGAGCTCGCCCCCGCGCTGGTGGGCTCGAGCCTGTCCACGATCGTGATCCTCCTGCCGTTCGCCGCGCTGTCGGGCGTCGTGGGGGCGTTCTTCCGGCCGCTCGCGCTGACCATGGCGCTCGCGCTCCTCGTCTCGTTCTTCATCGCCGCGCTCGCGGTCCCCGTGGCCGTGAGCCGCTTTGGCTTTCGGCGGGAGGCCGAGCGACGCCGGGCTCCGTCGCGATCGCCTCCGGTCCACGAGCGCGCGGTGCAGTGGTTCGTCGCCCACGGCAGCGCCGGGGTGGGCGCCCTGGCGCTGCTCCTCGTCGTCTCGCTCGCCGCGTACCGGCTGATCGGCACGGACTTCCTGCCGCACATGGACGAGGGCTCGATCATCCTCGACTACTGGACGCCTCCGGGCACGTCGCTCACGGACACCGACGAGATGCTGGGCCAGGTGGAAAGGGTCATCCTGGCACTCCCCGACGTGGCGAGCTACTCCCGGCGCACCGGGACGCAGCTCGGCTTCTTCATCACGGAGCCCAACCGCGGCGACTACGTCATCAAGCTGAAGCCGCTCGGCCGACGCCGCGCCGTGGACGAGGTGATCGCCGACCTGCGCGACACGATCCAGGCGATCGAGCCCGCCATCCGCACCGACTTCGGCCAGCTGCTCGAGGACAACATCGGGGACCTGACGGGCGGCGCGCCGCAGCCGATCGACATCAAGATCTTCGGGGACGACCCGGAGCTGCTCGCGGCGAAGGCGAAGGAGGTGGCGCGGGCGATCGCGGGCGTGCAGGGAGTGGAAGACGTGTTCGACGGTATCGTCATCGCAGGCCCGCCGCTCTCGATCCGCGTCGATCCCCGGGCGCTGGCCCGCTACGGCCTGACGACCGACGCCGTCCAGGCGGCCGTGGAGCCGGCCGTCACCGGCACAGTCGTCGGTCAGGTTCGGGTGGGCGACCGCATGTACGACCTGCGGGTGTTCCTCCGGCAGGATGGCCCGCTGGGCGAGGTCCGCGTCAGAGCGCCCGGCGCCTCCGGGGCGCTGCTCCCCCTCGCCCAGCTCGCCGCCATCTCGACCGGAGCCCCCGAGGCCGAGATCAACCGCGAGAACCTCAAGACGTTCGTGGGAGTCACGGCGCGGCTCGCGGGACGCGATCTCGGGAGCGCGATCGGCGAGATCCGGCGGCGCATCGCCGCCCAGGTGACGCTCGCGCCCGGAATGTCGATCGCCTACGGCGGGCAGTACGAGCAGCAACAGCAATCGTTCCGGGGGCTCCTCACCGTGCTGCTCGCGAGCCTCGCGTTGGTTTCCGTCGTCGTCCTGTTCGAGTTCGGCGACTGGCGCGCGCCGCTCGTGACGTCGGCGTGCGCGATCGCCGCGCTCGCGGGGGTGCTGGTCGCGCTGCTCGCGACTGGGATGACGCTGAACGTGTCGAGCTACGTGGGCGCGATCCTGATCGTGGGCCTCGTGGGCGAGAATGCGATCTTCGTGATCCACGCGGCGCGACTCGAGCTGCGCCAGGGAGCCACCGTGAGCGCCGCCTGGACGGGCGCTTCCCGCCACCGCCTGCGGCCGGTAGCGATGACGATCCTCGCGACCGCTTTCGCCCTCACGCCGCTGGCGCTCGCGATCGGCCAGGGGGCGCAGCTCATGCAGCCCCTGGCGGTCGGCGTGATCGGAGGGTTCGTCCTATCGGGGCCGATTGTGCTGCTCGTACTCCCGAGCCTGTACCGCCTGCTCGATCCGGGCGCGCGGCTCGGCAGGGAGGAATGCTAGACGCACAGACGCATAGACGAACAGACGCACAGCGCAACCCTCCGGTCATCCCTGTGCGTCTGCCGCGTCTACGGCGTCTGTGCGTCTAGCAGTTCCAGTCCACGTCGAAGAACCCGTTACAGCGCGGGCAGCGCATCCGCGCAGGGTGTCCGACCAGCGACGCCCGACTGCGGCAACTCGGACAGACCCCATAATCGGTCAGATTCTCCGGGAGGCCGGCCGCGTTGCGGGGGTCCCGGACGACGCTCCACCGGGAGGGGGGCGTGGATCGCAACTCGACGAGGGAGCGCGTGACGGACAGCGGTGCGCGTGCGACGTCGAGCGTGACCTCACGGGCCGCGCGCCGGATCACTCGGTACCAGGCGCCACGCCGTAGCGGGCACTTCACGTCGGCCTGCAAGCGGGCCCACTCCGATCCAGGCATTGTCGTGAACCTCGGGTGCCGAACGGTCGAAGGCTGGCACGGCGGCGCCGCGGTGTCAACGGGCGTAGTCGCGCATCGAGCCTTGGGCCGGTATTTTCGAACCCTTCCTCCAAGGAGACCGGTATATGCCCGAGGCCGTTCCGCGGGGCCGCTTCGTCTGGCACGAGCTGATGACCACCGATCCCGACTCGGCGGTAGTGTTCTACAAGAAGATCGTGGGCTGGGGCGTCCAGTCGTGGGAGCACGACCCGACGTACCGTCTGTGGACGATGGGCGTCGCGCCGATGGGTGGGCTGATGCCGCTCCCCGAGGACGCGCGGCGCATGGGCACGCCACCGTACTGGCTCGCGTACGTGGCCGTGCCCGACGTGGATGCGACGGTCCGCCAGGCGACCTCGCTCGGCGCGCGCATCTACGTCGAACCGCGGGACATTCCCGTGGGGCGCTTCGCGGTGCTCGCCGATCCCCAGGGCGCGACGTTCGCCCTATACAAGCCCGCGGTCGGCCAGCCGCCGCCGAGCGACGGCGCCGGGCTGGCCGACTTCTCCTGGCACGAGCTCGTCACCACGAACTGGCGGGCCGCCTGGGACTTCTATCACGCGCTATTCGGCTGGGAGAAGACCGAGGCGATGGACATGGGCGAGGCCGGCGTCTACCAGATGTACCGGCGCGCAGGCGGGGGACCGACGCTCGGCGGGATGTACGACAAGTCGGCCGAGATGCCCGGGCCGCCGTACTGGCTTTGCTACGTCACGGTGCCGAGCGCCGACAAGGGCGCCGCGACGGTGAAGCGGCTGGGCGGCCGGGTGATCTATGGCCCCGCGGACGTGCCCGGAGGCGGTCGCATCGCTCAATGTCTCGACCCGCAGGGCGCGATGTTCGCACTGCACTCGATGGCGGCAGCACCGGCCCGGTCGGCGCGCAAGACCACGAAGGCCGCTAAGAGAACCAAGCGGACGGTTAAGAGCCCGAAGCGAACGGTCAAGAAGGCGACTGCGAAGGGGCGCGGGGGCGGGGGCAGGGGCGCGAAAAAGAGGCGGCGGCGCTAGGGCTCGGTCACCTCCTGCGCGAGCCGCCGGACCCAGGCGTCGCGATCGCGCGCGTAGCGCGCCAGGACCTCGGCCGCCCGGGGGTGAGGAATCTGCTTCAGCGCCAGGGCCGCCGTGGCCCGCACCTCGCTGCCCCAGCGCCGCCCGAACACGAGGAGCTTGCGCGCCCCCAGCACGCGCGCCAGCGGGTCGATCGCGGCCGCGTCGTCGGATTGCCCGAGCGCCTGGCAGCACAGCACCGCATCGCTCGCCTGCTTCGTCCCCTCGAGGATCGCGGCAAGCGCGTGCACTCCGGTGGGCGTGTGAAACGCCGTCAGCGCGTGGATGGCCGCCCGAACCACCCAGGGATCCGCGTGGCGTGCGAGCGGGAGAATCACGTCGATCAGGTCGTCCTGTCGCAGCCGCTCGAACAGCTGGAACGCGGCCCGCCGGATCTTCGGGCTCTCGTCGAGGAGACAGTGTTGTAGCTCGTCCCGCAGGTCGTTCGTCACCGCGTCCACGACCTCGAGCAGGCGCGTGCGCGGATCCACGAGTACCTCGGTCGCGAGCGCGCGCTTGATCTGCTCGGCGCCCACCGGCCCCGCCTCGGCCACCAGCTTGGCCGCGAGCTGCCGCACGTGGAAGTTGCTCTCTTGCTTGATCACGGCGATGAGCACGGGAACGGCCGTCACTCCGAGCACGCCGAGCACCTGCGCGGCCCGCTCCAGGCGGTCGGGCTCGCCGGAGCGCATGTCTTCGTCGAGCAGCCTCAGCGCCGCCGCGTCGAGCCGGCCGTTGAGCGCGGCCGCGATGTTCTTCCCCTCCCGCCCCAGCTCCGCCATCTGCCGCTGGCGCGTCCTGAGCTCCAACAGAATCCGTGCAGCGAGCCGATGGTCGCCCAACAGCACCGCGTTGCCCGCCATGGCGTGAAGCAGCTCGCTGAGCTCCCCCAGCACCTGTGACTCCGTTTCGCCGGCGACCGCGGCCACGAGAAAGCCCGCCGCCAGCTCGGCGTACTTGTGCCGCAGCCCGAAGATCAGTCGATGGAACAGGGCGTGGCAGGCCTGCACGGTCCGGACGCGGCCCGCAGGGTCCTGATCCTGGAACCCCTCGAGGACCCCGCGCAACAGCTTCCGCACCAGAGCGTGCTCACCCTTGACCAGGAGCTCTTTCCCGAACCGCGGCAGGGCCTGCCGCAGGGCCTCCAGCGGCTCCTCGGACAGCTGCTCGACCGCTGCGGCATCCATATCCGCTTCGGGCGCCGCGTCGCCGGCCGCCGAGGTCTCGCGGATCAGGCCCTGCACCACGCTCACGGCGTAGTGCCGCTGGTTGAACGCCAGGCCCGTAAGCCCCTCACGCCGGACGAAGTCGACCCAGAACCGGGTGTCGGTGCCGGACGCCGGCAGGTCTTTGAGCGCGCCCAGGAACGCAGCCACCTCCGTCGCCTGGACGTCGGCGTAGACCGTGACGCTCTGAAGCCCTGCACCGCTGAGCAGGTCGATGACCGCGCTCGCGATGGTCTCGTAGCCGGAAGTGTCCACGCGGACGCCGTTCGCAAGCAGGGCATTCTGCACGCTGGCCAGCGTCAGCGATTGCCGGCGGCGCAGCGCGTCCTGGAGCGCCGCATGGAGCTGCTCCACCGCCTGGGTGACCACTTCGGCCTCAGGAGGGTAGAGCTTGACCTTCTTGGCGGCGGTTTGGAGAGCGCGGAGGATCCGCGGAATGACGGCCAGCTCCTCGGGCTTCAGCTCCTCCTCTTGGTCGATGAGCCGCGCAGCGCGTACCCGAACGGTCTTGGCGTACCGCACCTGGTGCGGGTGGACGTGGGACAGCCCGCGCTCGGCTACGGTCCGCTTCCAGAAACCGGGGGCGATGGCCGCGGGCTTCGTGTCGACGAGGGTCATGAGCAGCGCGCTCAGCTCGGCCTCCGAGACGCCCCGCTCGAACATCAGACCCTGCAGCTCGAAGCGATCGAGCAGCTCGAGGAACGAGCCGGCGAGCGCGCTCCATTCCGTGAGCTCGAGCCGCTGGCCGTTCGCGAGCAGCACCTGCCGGTCCTGTGACAAGTGCAGCCAGGCGTTTCTCGTGAAGAGCTCTTCGAGCGCGGCGCACAGTTGCTCGAGCGCCTGCGGGATCGCCTTGCTCTCCGGAGGATACAGCTGGTGGCTGCGCACGGCCGTCATGAAAGCGCGGAGCACATTGGGCACGAGGGCGATGCTCTCCGGCGCGAGGCGCCCCTCGCCCTCGGCCTCTTCTTCAACCTCCTCGATCTTGTAGCGCGCCGCCTCCGCGGGGTCGAACACCATCTCGGCGTACCCGCGCTGCACCTGCTCGTAGCGCCGGGCCTTCTCCTCGTTCGCGGCGCGCTTGAAGTGGTAGGCGAGCAGCGAGGCTGAGGGCAGCCGCCGCTGCTGGTAAAGGGCCTCCTGATAGGTGCCGACGTGCTCGTGCAGCGCCTGGCGGCGCCTCTCGTCGATCGCCCCGTAACTGATGTCCAGGACCTGCTTGCCGAGGAAGCGCATGACTTCCTCGTTGCGCTCGAAATCGAGGCTGACGAGCCCCAGGGCTTCCGCCCGGTCCAGGAACTCGAGCACGCGATTCTCGTCGACGTCGGCACTGCCGGCCAGCATGCTCACCGGGACGCCCTCGCCAAATGTCGAAGCCTGTTCGAGCAGGCCCCGCGTCTCCGCGTCGAGGGCGGCGATCTTCTCCTTGACGATGTCCGCCAGCGATTGCGGGAGATAGCCCTCCTCGAGGGGCTCGATCACCCATTCCCGCCCGACGAGTGTCACCTTCCGGTCGGCCACCAGCTTCCGAATGATCTCGCCGAGGAAGAGCGGGTTGCCCTGAGTGATACGAGCCAGGTCCGCCCCGAACCCGTCGCGCAACCGCAGGTTGGGGAACACACTCCGCAAGTAGTCGGTGATGTGCTCCTCGTTCAGGGCGCCGAGCTTCAGCCGGCGGATGCCGAGCTCCTCGGCCTGGGCCGAGCAGAAACGCTCGATCGGCGGGGTCCCCGGCTCGGCCGCCCGAGACACGGCCTCGAGCGCTGCTCCGCACACGAGCACCGGAAGTTTCTGGCTTTGGAGCAGCGCCCGGAGCAGGAGCAGGGTCGCTTCGTCGGCGAATTGCAGGTCGTCGATGATCAAGACGAGCGGCCGGCCGTCGACCACGAGGGGGACGAAACGCGCCAGCGTCGTGAAGGTGCGTTCCCGCCTCGTACTCTCGTCGGCGTCGGGCGCGGGCGGCGCGGCGTCGGCGACCTGGGGCACGATCCGGGCGAGGTGGGCCACCTCTTCGGAGCTGAGGCTCTGCACGACGGGTGCGCCCTTGTCTTCCCGCTGGTTCAACAGGGCGATCAGGATGCGCGTCGCGAGGTAGTACGGGCGAAAGGCCTCTTGCTGGTCGCACCCCACCCGCGCCACGGCGAAGCCCTCGGCGCCCGTGATGTTGCGCTCGATCGTGGCCAGCAGGGTGGACTTCCCCATGCCCGCCGCCCCGTCGAAGATCAGGAACTGGCATCGCCCCCCCCCGAGGGCCACGAGCGCCTCCGAGACCGCACGCAGCTCGGCGTCCCGCCCCACGATCCCGGAAGAAAGCAGCCGGTGGAGCGCCGTGCGGGGAAAGACCTTCTTCGGGTCCACGTCAACCGCGGTCGCGGCCTGGTTTCGCCCCGACTGCTTTGCGTGATACAGCGCCGTGTCGGCCGCATGCATGAGCTCGCGGCCCGTGGTCGCGTCTGCGGGCGCGGAGGCAGTGCCGATGCTCAGCGTGACGCCGACCGTCCCCCCGACCTCGCGGAGCCGGAACGGCCGCTCGCGCACGCGCTGCAGCACCCGATTCGCCATCTCCTGCGCGCCCTCGCGGTCGGTCTTGGGCAGGAGCATCATGAACTCGTCCCCCCCAAACCGGACCGGCATCGCGGTCTCGCCGGCCACCTCCTTGAGCACGGAGGCGACCCAGGTGAGCAGTTGGTCGCCCGCAGCGTGCCCGTGCGTGTCGTTGACAGCCTTGAAATGGTCGAGGTCGAGAGTCAGTAGAGAGAAGGGAAAGTCCGCGCCGCTGGTCCAGTGAACCTTGTGCTCCAGGTAGCTGTGCAGGAACCGGCGGTTGTGGATGCCGGTCAGCTCATCCTCGAAAATGAGGCGGGACGGATCCCGTCCCGCCTGCTGGAGCAGGTTCAGAAGCTCTGTGGGCTGCATCCGGCCAACATTATACAACGGAGAGGGCGTCGAGCGCGCCAGCAAGGTACCGCTTGGCCCGTGACGTCTGTCACAACGCCCCCGGCGCCTGGGCGCAGGGGCCGCCCCGGTACGGCCGGGCCCTGCTTCGACGCCCCGAGCCGGGACCCTCGAGGCGCGCCAGAGGGCGGGGGAGCGCTACGGCGTCTCCAGCTCCGTCACGATTCGAGCGGCGCCGTACGCCGTGGCGAGCGCGGCGAGGATCCCCCGGGCGTCCACGGCGACCGCCCGCGCGCGCTCGTCGGTGTAAATGAAGTCGCCCGACAGCGACTCGATGTTGCCGTCGAAGATCAGCCCCACGACCTCCAGGTTCTTGCTGAGCACGGGTGAGCCCGAGTTGCCCCCGATGATGTCGTTCGTGGAGACAAAGTCGAGCGGCGTGGCGAGCGAGAGCCCGGCGGGCGACTTTGTCTCCACG
>DATDFP010000144.1:0-2793 GCA_036522535.1 Gemmatimonadales bacterium | reverse complement strand
GAGCAATTGCCCCTCGGGCGTTCCCCCGTCAGGCGCCTCTGCCAGCACCACGGCGAAGCGGCGCCGTAGGAGGGGGTCGCGCATCGCGTGGGCGGCAAACTGAAGGGTCAGAGGGATGAACCACTCAGCTTGTCGCGCCCCCGACCCCGCCCGGGCGACCGCAGCGTATTGCTCAAACAAGCCAAGCAGAAAGGCGCCTTTGGACGGGAATTGGCGGTAGATGGCGCCCTTCGTAAACCCTGCACTGGCCGCCACTTCGTCCAGCGTGCCGAGGTCGAGCCCCCGCTCGGCAAACACTCGCAGACCGGCCTCCGTTAGGAGCGACCGAGTCTCGGCTTTGCGCCTGGTCCGGACGATACCCATGAGTAGCTAAGATACTCTTGGGTATCTACGTGCACAAGAAAGGACGCGAACGCACCGTCTCAAGGAGGCCGATATCCTGACCGCCGCCCTGATGCGGCGCGGGGCGGGGAGATCCCCGCTTCGCGGCACGGGCGCTACACGATGCGCTCTATGGCGACCCGACTAATGCGCATCTCAACTGGATGCGCGTGCAACACTTGACTGAGACTAGCCCCAACCTATGTTTGCGGTTTGGCCGTGCTTCGGCGGCCGGTGAGTTTCGTTCGGGAGCCTGAATGCCTTATATCATCGCGGAACCGTGCGTCGGTGTAAAAGATCGCTCCTGCGTGGATGTCTGTCCGGTGGACTGCATCTACGAGGGCGAAGACATGCTCTACATCCACCCGGACGAATGCATTGATTGCGGCGCCTGCGAGCCGGAGTGCCCGGTGACGGCGATTTTCCCTGAGGAAGACACGCCGCCGCAGTGGAAATCGTACATTGCGAAGAACCGCGACGTGTTCCAGTCCGCGAACCCGCCCGGTAAACCGCAGCGCAAGGGGGCGTAGAGACGGGTCCCGCAGCCCCTGACCCCGGGCTTGCGCCCGGGGTCAGTGCCCGGGGTCAGTATCAGCCGACCTGATTCAAGAAATCAGCCAAGAGCCGCGTGGTTGCGAGGGGTTGCTCGAGCGGCGCGAGGTGCCCGGCGGCCGGGACGACGTAGAGCTGCGCACCGGGGACGAGCGCCGCCATGGCGCGCGCGACCTCGGGCGGCGAAATCCTATCCTCGCTCCCAGCCAGCACGAGTGTCGGCACGCGAAGCTGGCGCAGAGTCTCCGTGGAATCGGGCCGATCGCGCATCGCACGCAGCGCCCCCACGATGCCCGGGATCGTCCAGCGGCGGGCCATCTCGCGCACTTGCCCGACCACCTCGGGCTGTGCCGACGGGGTGACAGGCGCGAGCAACCGCGGCAGAAGACGCTCAACCACGGCGTCCTGTCCCTCGCGCTCCGCCACCGCCGCGAGCGCGTCGCGGTCGCGCCGCCCCTCAGCCGAGTCCGCGTCGGGTTTGGTGCACGCGAGCACGATCGCCCTGACGCGGTCGGGGTGCCGCCGTAACAGGTCGAACAGCACATAGCCGCCCATCGAAAGAGCGTACACGACGGTCTGACGGATACCCAGCGCGTCGAGGGCCGCCACGAGATCATCGGCGTAGCGAGCCATCGAGTACCCCTCCGGTGACTTCGGACCCGTCGAGTCGCCGACCCCCCGCAGGTCGAGGGCGACGCGCTTCCACCGCGATAGGGCGGCCAGCTGGTGCCGCCACATCGTGCGGTCGAACGGAAAGCCATGCACGAACAGCACCGGCGTCCCCTCGCCCCGGACCTCGACGGCGAGCTCGGCGTCTCCGGAGGGCGCCGTGACGCGCAGCGGTTGGTGCGCGCCCATCGTGCGGGGCCCGAGGAAGCGGGCGACTTCCTCCGGCAGGGGTGTGGCCCGGCCCAGGTGGTCGATGCAGACGAACACCAGGTCGGCCTCGGCGACCAGTGTGTCGTCCGCCACGCGCCGTGCGACGTGCCGCAACGAGAAGCTCGTGGCCCCGCGGTGTAGGAGCCCCGTCTCGACCTTCAGTACGTCGCGCGGGTACGCCGCCGCCCGGTACTCGATCGTCGCTTTGCGGAGGGCGGGCCACACGCCATTGCGTTGGAACAGGTCCATCCCAGGACCGCGGGCGAGCGCCTCCCAGCGCGCGCGCTCGAGGAGCGCCGCGAGACCCGCCTGATTGAGATGGCCGAAGGCGTCGCAGTCGTTCGGGTAGACCGTCAGCTCGACAGTGGAGAACGTCGTCAACCCGTCCGCTCCCCGATGCTCGCAGGGACGCCAAAGGTATGCCAGAAGACGACCCGTTGCATGTCGTACGTTCCACGTCGTAAGAGAACGGCGAAGGTCTTGGCGCCGTACGTGGAATCGAGGACGGGGCCGTGCTCGGCCGCCAGGCGGCGCGCCGATTCCCCGGCCGGCGTCGGGTGCCCGTAGCCCTCTCCAAGTCCGTCCACCACGACCGGGCGGCGCGGCGTCGAGAAAGAGAGAGGGATCCCGCGGGACGCGAGCAGGTTGCGGGCTCGCCAGGCCAGCCACAGGACGCGCCATTGGTTCGCTACGAGCTGCGGCGCGACCCGCACGCCCACGACGCGCGTGGGCCAGCCGAGCGCGCCGACCCCGAGCAGGATTCCCGCGATGGTTCCGCCCGTCCCCAGGGGCGCGAGGATGGCGTCGGGAGGCTCGGCGAGCTGTCCAGCGAGCTCCAGCGTTGCGAGCAGGTGACCGATCACCGCGCGCGGGTGGGCACCGCCCCCGGGGATCCAGCGGCGCGGGCCCAAATGCCTCGCCCGGCGCCACGCCACGAGCACCGCGAGCGGCAGGCCGGCAGGGCTTCGGGCGCGCACGACG
>DATDFP010000143.1:0-4089 GCA_036522535.1 Gemmatimonadales bacterium | reverse complement strand
CCCGGCGACGCGCCGCGCCCGTGCACGAGGATCATCGCGCCCGCCGCCTCGGCGAGCGGCGGGCCCCAGACGAGGATCGGCTGGTCCCGGTGCGGGTCCCTAGACACGAGCCGAGGGCGGGGGGAGCGGCGGCAGCGCTGCTTCGATCCGGGCCCGGTACGGCGCGAGCCAGGGCGGCAATTGCAGCGCGGTGCCAAGTCGATCGGGGGGTTCATCCACCGTGAAGCCCGGCGGATCGGTCGCGATCTCGAACAGCACGCCACCAGGCTCGCGGTAGTAGATGGACCGAAAGTAACTGCGGTCGAGCACGGGGGTCACGTCGAGGCCGCGTCCCACGAGACGCTCGCGCCACTCGCGCTGCTCCGTCGGGCCGGCGACCCGCCACGCGACGTGATGTACCGTCCCCACCGCGATCCGGCCCGGCGGCGCGTCCGGCGTGCACCGCACCTCCACGCGCGTCGCCGCTCCACCGGCTCCCAGCATGAAACGAAACCGGTTGCCGGATTCGGCCGTCCGCCGAAATCCCATCACGTCCACGAGGAGCTTCGCGGTCGCATCGAATCCCTGCTCGACGAGCGTGACGTGGGAGAAGGCGCGGACGGCGTGCTCCGCGGGGACGGGGCCGCCGGACCTTCCCGGCCGGTCCGTCCCGTCGGCCTCGCCGACAAGCTCGAGCTTCAGTCCGTCCGGATCATCGAACGCAAGCGCATCCTCTCCGAACGCCGCGGCGGGCTCGACCGGCACCCTGTGCGCCTTGAGCCGTTGGCTCCAATATCCGAGCGATGCCGGCGGCACGGCGAAGGACGTGGTCGTGACCTGCCCGACTCCCCGCCGCCCACGCGCCGCGTCCGGCCACGGGAAGAAGGTCATGATCGTTCCAGGGTGCCCCACCTCGTCGCCGTAGTAGAGGTGATAGGTGCCCGGGTCGTCGAAGTTCACGGTCTTCTTGACGAGCCTCAGCCCCAGCACGCGCGTGTAGAAGTCCACGTTGCCGCGCGGGTCGCCGGCGATCGCCGTCACGTGGTGAATGCCGAGGAGTGGATTCAGCTCGCTGTCTCCGGAACCTCGCCCCTTGCGCCGCTCGAGTGGAAAGCCGGGCACCAAAACGGCGGGAGCGAACAAGCGAGCATACACTCGCGCGCCAGGGTGCGCGAGTGTTGAGCGCGCCCTCCCGAGGGTTGCCGGCCCGAGCGGGAGTTGCGAGCTTGCGCCGGTCCCCACGCACGCAACGGTCGCGTGCTCGAGTATCTCCTCGGTCTCGTTTCCCGGCTCGGCCAGCGGGGGGGTATCTCATCAATTGTCGCCGGAGCGGCCATCGTTGTGGGGTGAGCCGGCTGTGGCGCCGCCGCGCGCGCCGATGAGGCGCGCCGCATGATGCGGCGGCGCGACAGCAACGCTCATACCTTTGTGTCGACACCCCGCAGCAACCCTGCAATAGTGCCCGTCAGGGGTATTTTTCTGGGGGTGTGGCAGGCACGCGGCGTGGCGCGGTCCGTGCAGGCCATAGAGGATTCATGAAGCAGTCTAACCGCGGCGACCGGGTGCGCGGTGGCAAATCAGAGTCCACAGGATCCGGCTCTTCGGCGTGGCATGTCGAGTAGGGCCGTCCGAGCGTTGAGGCGGGCGATCTCGATCAGGGTGCTGCGGGGAATCTACCTGACCAGGCCGGTCTCGGAGTTCGCCCTCGCCCCGCCGGGCATGACGGCCGACTTTCTCGATCCTGAGACGGTGCGGCGGATGAGCGCCGAGGCGAAGTATGAGTTGCCGCCCGATTTCCTGGACGAGGCGTTGGGCAAGGGGGACGAATGCTACGCGATTCTCCAGGGCGATGAGCTCGCCGCGTACGGCTGGTACGCCCACACGCCCACCCAGATCGACAGTGATCTGTGCGTGCGCTTCGACGACGCTTACGTCTACATGTACAAGGGTCTGACACTCAACGCCCATCGGGGGCGCCGGCTTCATGCGATCGGAAAGACTCGGGCTCTCGCGGCTTACCAGGCCCGTGGCTACAAGGGGCTGGTGTCGTATGTGGACGGCGACAATCTCAGCTCGCTCAAGTCCAACTATCGGATGGGGTGCGTGGACTTCGGTCGCGTCTGGGTGCTGAGGATTTTCGGGAGGTACCTGATCTTCAGAACGCCCGGCTGCGCGGCGTTCGGCTTCAGCGTGGTGGCGACGCGCCGGAAGCGCGCGCCGGAGGTCGAGCGCAGGGGCACCGTACGGGAATCCGCTGCTCGGCCTGCGCCGGAGCGTCGGTGAGGTCAACGGCTATACTCGGGCCCACGCTGGCTCACTCCACAGGCTGGAGCTGCACTTCCGCGGCCCCTGTGGCGTCGTACCACAGCCGCACCCGCCACGAGCGGCAGCACACCTCGCAGTCCTCGACGTAGTCCTGCGCTCGTCCGCCCGCCGGATCGAGGGTGAGGCTGACCATCTCGCCGCAGTGGGGGCAGATAACCTCGGCTACGGTGTCGAATGCCGCGTGCTCCCGGCCCTCGTCCTCGAGGGACTCGATGTCGTCGTCGCCGATCATGTGACCTCCATTTGACTTGAAAGGTACACTCGATTACCCTTCTCCCGCGTGAAGGGGCGGGACTTGGCCAATGCGCGGGTCCCGCCCTTTTGCTTGCGAAGTCTCGCGTGGACGGAGTGACCGATGCCCAAGGAAGAACCGATCGAGATCGACGGAATCGTACAGGACGTCCTGCCCAATACCACGTTCCGCGTTCATTTGTCGAACGGCCACTACGTGCTCGCCACGATCGCGGGAAAGATGCGCCGCTTCCGCATCCGCGTGCTCGCGGGCGATCGGGTGACTCTCGCCGTGTCCCCCTACGACCTCACTCGCGGGCGTATCACCTTCCGGCACAAGTGAATCGATCGCGCCTGAGGCTGCGCCGTGCCGGGATGGTGACGGACGGCGGTGCGCCATGCTGCCTCGAATGCTGCCGGCCCCTCCAGTTCGGCAGCGACCGCCAGGGCCGGACGACCGAATCCTGCGTCTGTGGGTACCGTGGGTACGTGCGCACGCGGCCGGGGCAGGTGGATGCGCCACACGGAGTGACGGCGAGCCAACCACGCTAAAGAGCGACCGCCGGACGCGGAGTCGCCGCTCACGTCCGCGGCCGTTCGGTCACCAGCACTCAGGCCGGTGAACAACCCCCTGAACAGTCCCGAGGACGATTGATTGGACGCCCTGAAGGGCGCCCTCGGCCCGAGCGCGTCCTGAAGGACGCTGGTTCACCCCGGGTCCTGTGAAATGCGTCCTTCAGGACGCTCTGCCGCCGAGCGGGGACTTCAGTCCCTTATACAACACCTCGAACCGCTTCGATTCTCATCGGAGATTCGAGTAGGCTCTATCTCGAGTACGCTCTATCTATCCATGGAGCGGATGGGGCTGTTGACGCCCGAAAGCCCGGAACGACAGCGAAAAGTCTTCACCTCGGGGTGGCCGACGAGAGGTCGGCAGCCTCGATCGATGGTAAATCGGGATTAGTAAAGGCCATCCGGGCCGGGTAGCTGAGGACGGAATCAAACGAAATGGCGCTCAGCTCTCCCTCGCCCACCCGATATGCTGCTAGGTCGAACAACCCGTCGATGGTGGGCGGCCAAAACGTGTACGGCTTGGAGAAGGGTTGCTGAGTGTCGAAAAACGTGGCCATCTCCACGGTGTCGTTACGCACGACGACCTGAAGTGGGCGATCATTAAACGACGCGCCGAAGCCGCCGCTGGTCGTGACGACATATGAGTAGAGAGGTGGCGCATGTGCCGCCCACAGGGCGCGGTGCGCGAGTATATCATCCGCGCTGGGGTTGACGATGGTGATGGGGCTGGGCGCTGTCGGCGCATGGCACGCGGCAAGGGAAACGGCGAGCGCCGCGACCCAGCGTGGGATAAGGGTGACGGGTTTCATGAGCTGCCTCCGAAAGCCAGGTGAGAGAGCTTGACGCATTGGCCGTGCTCTCGACCGAGCCTCCCCCAGCCTACATACCCACCGATAGACTGGGAATGTCACTCCGCCGACAGCGGAATGCGTCTAGCAAAATGTGGTGAGGCCGCCATGGAGCGGATGGGATTCGAACCCA
>DATDFP010000142.1:0-7118 GCA_036522535.1 Gemmatimonadales bacterium | reverse complement strand
CCACCACCGCCCCGCCCGCGCCCACCAGCCGCACGACCTGGGCGAGCTCGGCCGCCAGCAGGTCCCGAGGCGGGTCGAGCACGACGAGCACCGCCGTAGCCGCCCGGCGCGCATCGCTCTTCCCTAGATCCAAGAGGGGCGTGCGCCGCCGCTCGACCGGAATGCCCAACCGCACGAGGACGTCGTACAGGGCGCGGCTCCCCAGCGGCCCCGAGAGCAGCGTCGAGGCGCGCAAGTCCTGCTCGGGCCCGGAGCCCGCGCTCCGGCGGCCTGCCACTACTGCGACGGTGATCGCGACGGCAAGCAGCAGGACCAGCCCGAGCTCAAGCCGACGCGACATGCTGCAACACGAGATCGGCGGCGGCGGCGAAGTCCCGGTATTCCGGGTCCGCGCACGGTACTGCCCCGAACACGTGGCGGTACAACCGGCCGACTAACCCCTCGAGGGAGGCGCGTCCGGACGGATCGAGGCGCGCCTCGTTCACGTACTCCGCCGGCGTCTTGGACGGGTGGAAGACCACCGCCCGGCGCTGCTCGAGCGCCAGCACGAGCGCGACGAAGCGGTGCGCGATCGCCTCGGCGTAGCGGCCCTCCCGCGCCAGCGCTTCCGCCCGCTCTCGATGCGCCCGTGCGTCCTCCAAGCGCAGGCCGCCGGGCGCGGCCACGCGCTCTGGCGCGCGCGCGGTCGGACGCGTGATGCGCCACACCACCCATCCGATGTGCACCACGAGCCCCGCCAGGAGGACCATCAGCGCCACCATCAGGATCCGGTAGCCGCCGGGGTGCGCCGTTTGCAACGTCCCGAGCCAGTCGAGCATGCGGTACCACAAGTCGAGCAGCCGCTGCCACAGGGTCCGGCCCTGCACCCAGCGATAGTCCGGCCGTGCGAATACCTCGCTCAGCGCGCGGCGCAGCGAGTCCGAAGCCACGCCCTGTGCCGGGCCGAAGGGCATCGGGCCGAGTGTCAACCGATCCCCAGCTGGCGACCGAGTACCTCGAGGTCGAACGCTTCGCGGCGCACCCGCAGGTCGTAGTACATCAGGGTGAAGACGCAGGCCAAGAGCGGGGTCATCACAATCGGCAGCACGCTCGCTGCGACCTCGAACACCCGGCTCCAGAACGGCGCGCTCGCGATTAGCGCGCCACCGATGGCGCCCGTGACCGCGACCGGTATCCAAAAGATGATGAACGCGACCACCGCGACGGCGAACACTTTGAGCTTGAAGCCGCGCGTCAGCGTCCAGGAGCGTCCGAACGCGTCGAACGAGCTTCCGAGCTCTTCGAGCACGACGACCTGGGTCGTCAACCCGTAGCCACAGGCGACGAAGGCGACGAACCACAGCGCGGCCGCCCCCAACACGGCCCCGAAGAGACCCGCAACGACTCCGCCGCCTTTGGCCAGAACCGGGATGAAGACGGCCGCCACGACCCCCACGACGGCGGCGCATAGACCGACGATCAGCCCGTACCCGAACCCGACGACGAACAGCGGCCAGACCTTCGACATGGCGAGGGTGATCGCGTCGCCCAGCTGGGGCGTGCGACCGAGGTAGGAGTCCGAGATGATGCGCACCGCGCTGGCGGTGAGCACGAGGCTCCCGAAGTACTGGAGCACGTTCGCGAAGATGTAGAGCACGGGGTGCGCCAGCTGGCCGCCCCCCACCTGCACGTAGACGTTCGCCGCCACCGGCAGCCACAGCGCGACCAGGCCCACCTGCAGCAGCAGGCCGAAATGCCTCCGGTACACGGCCAGGCCCGCATCCAAAATCTCGCCTACACGCATCGGTCTGAGCTCCGTCATGCGCGCTCCCTCGGCTGGGGGGATGCCGCTAAGATGAGGTCATGGAGACCGTTCCGCGAGGCCGCTTCACGCCGGCCGAGCTGCGCCAGCGGCTGGGCGTGGAGACCCCCGAGCACGTCGAAGTACACTTCGAACTCGCCGGCGTCGGCTCACGCGCCGCCGCGGCGATCATCGACACCGTGCTGATCGTCTTGGGGCTCCTCGCGCTCTGGATTGCCGGCAGCGCGTTGGGCGGGCTGTCGGGCGGCGGCGAGCCCACCGGCTGGGCGCTCGCCGCCGTCATTCTACTCTCGTTCCTCACTTTCTTCGGCTACTTCGCTCTCTTCGAGGCGCTGAACGGCGGTCGCACACCCGGGAAGCAGGCCCTGGGCATCCGAGTCGTGATGGAGACCGGCCACCCGGTCACGCCCGCGGCCGCCGTGGTGCGAAACCTCGTGCGCCTCGTCGACTGCTACTTGCCGGTCCTGCCCTTCCTGCCCGGCCTGCTCATGGTGTTCCTGCAGCGCCGCAACCAGCGTCTCGGCGACCTGGCGGCGGGCACGATCGTCGTGCGGGATCACCCCACCGAGTGGACCCTGGGCGCCGGGCAGCCGGCTGCCGCGGCGGAGCCGATCGAAGCCGGCCCCCCCGAGCTCTCCGACGACGAGTTCCGGCTGCTCGACCAGTACCTGGCCCGCCAGGACCAGCTCAACCCGCGGGTCCAGGTGCGGCTCGCCACCGAGCTGGCGCGGCGCTTCCAGAATCGCGTGCCGCGCCGCACCGCGGACGCGGACAGCTATCTCGCCGGGCTGCACGCCGAGGAGCAGCGCAAGCGCCGCAGCCGGTTTGCGACGCGCGCGCAGGCCGGCACGGCCGGGCGCACGACCGTCACGGCGGAGCGCTTCGTGGCGAAGAAGCGCGACGGCTGGGAGGCGTTTCACGCCCTGGCGCGGCGCGTGGAGCGCGCGGGGGTAGGGGCGCTCCCGCCGCGCCAGATCCCCGCGTTCGCGGCCCGCTATCGCGAGGTGGCGGCCGATCTCGCCCGGGCCCGGACCTACGGAGTCGATCCCCGCGTGATCGAGTATCTCGAGCGGGTGGTGAGCGCCGGCCACAACGCACTGTATCGCGCCCGCAGCCGCCCTCGGGCCCCGCTGATCCGCTATTTGATCCGGGACTTCCCCGCCGCAGTCGTGCAGTCGCACCGCTACGTTCTGGCCGCGATGCTGCTGTTCGCCGTCCCAGCCGCCATCGGTTACGCGATCATCCGCACGCGGCCCGGCGTCGCCGATGAGGTGATGTCGCCGGTGATGGTGAGCCGCGCCGAGCAGGCCGCCGAGAACGAGGCCCGCGGGATCGGCTACGCGCAGTCGCGTGCCGAGGACCTGCCCGTCATCGCCTCCGCGATCATCACCAACAACATCGGCGTCTCCTTCTGGGCGTTCGTGGGAGGGATGCTGGCCGGGACGCTCACGGTGTGGATGCTGGTCGTGAACGGGCTCCAGCTGGGTATGGGCTTCGGGCTGTTCGTCAACTATCACGCGGGCGGCTATCTCGCCACCTTCATCGCGGGGCACGGCTGGCTCGAGCTGACCGCGATCTTCATCGCGGCGGGGGCGGGGTTCCGGCTCGCGGGCGCGTTCATCGCGCCGGGGGACCGCACCCGCGCGGACGCGCTCGTGGTGGAAGGTCGCATCGCCGCCCGGATGATCGGGGCCGTCGTCTCCCTGCTGGTGATCGCGGGGGCGATCGAGGGGCTGCTCTCGGCGAGCGACGCCCCCGCATCGCTCAAGTACGCCGTGAGCGCGACGACGGTGGCCCTGCTGATCCTCTATTTCTGGAGCGGGTGGACGTACCTCAAGAACCCGCAGGCGCCGGGAAAAACCAGGCACGACGCCGGTATCGGGGCCAGCCGAGCCGGCTACGGGTCCTGACCACGATGCGCCGGGCGTGCCACCAGCAAGGGGGAGCGCTGAAGCGGGGCCGATGCCGCCGGCTCACCTGCCCACGGTTTCCAGGATCTGGCGCATCTTGCGGGCGAGCGACTCGATCTGCTTGAGGCTCGCCACGGTCTCCTGATCGTAGCCCTCGGCGCGAAGCAGCAACAGTTGGGTCTCGGCGAGCAGCGCGGCCAGGGGATTGGACAGATCGTGACGCAACGTGCGGAGCGGGTTGCCGGCCTCGGCCATCACAAGAGCGAGCGGTAGAGGTCGCGAATGTGGTGGTCGCGCAGGTCCCCCACCGATTGCCACAGGTCCTGCTCCGACGTGGCGCAGAAGATCTCCGCCGTCGAGCGCTCCGCCTCGGTATCGGGCGCCCCGAACAGGATGCGGCCGCGCCAGATGCCGTCTTCGTGACGGCGTACGACAAGGCGAATGGGGATGAGTTGTCCGTCGAATCTGATGGGAGGAAGGTCGTGAACGACTGCTTCGCCTGCCTCGGGTGCGCTGTACCGTGCCGGCTGTGCTGGCATGCGGGACCACTAGGGCTGGTTTGTGCAAAGATATAACGGCGGCGGACTTACGCAATACTGGTGCTAGGTGCTAGGGGCTAGGTGTTGGGTCCGGAGCAACCCCTAGCACCCAACACCTAACACCCAGCCCCTAGATCTTGAACGGCACCGGCGCGAACGTGAGCAGGAAGAGGATGAGCGCCCCCCAGGCGAGCCCGCGGCGCGAGCGTGGCAGGGGGCGGTGCACGTCCAACACCGGTGGGTGGCCGAATCGCCCGCGCGAGAGCGCGAGCACGACCGCGCCCCAGAACAGCCAACCGCGCCAGAGCGAGCCGAGCGCCACGATCAGCACCCAGAACCCGAGCGCGACCCGGCGATGCCAGCGCGGGAGCGCGGCATACAGGACGTGCCCGCCGTCGAGCTGCGAGATCGGCAGCAGGTTGAGCATGGTGACGAACATCCCGACCCACCCCGCGAACGCGACGGGGTTGACGATGAGCGCGGACGCCGAGCCATTCACGAGATGCCGGAGCAGCAGTGTCAGAACGGAGTCGCCGAGCACCGCCTTTGCGTCGCCGAGCCGGAGGAGCAGCCCGGTCAGCGACAGATCGTCGGTCGGCGGGTGACTCGTCGCGAGGCCAATGGCCAGCACCGGTAGGGCGACGACGAACCCCGCGATCGGCCCGGCCAGGCCCACGTCGAACAGCTGGCGCCGATCCGATAGCATGGTGCGCAGCCGAATGAAGGCGCCCATGGTCCCGATGAACGAGGGGACGAGCGGCACCGGGATGAAATAGGGAGGCGACACATCCAGCTCGTAACGTCGCGCCGTGACGTAGTGCCCCAGCTCGTGACAGAGCAGGATGGCAAGCAGAGGCAGCGAGAAGGTGAATCCGGCGGCCCAGGCGCGCGCGAAATGCTGGGGCAGCACGTAGGACCCGGTGAAGAGATCGAACGGGTTCTCGTACTCGATCGTGCGCGCGAGCACGGCCCCGGCGAAGGTCGTCGTGAAGAGGGTCGCGAGAAACAGCGCGACGTGCCACCCCCAGCGCTCGCGCCGCCGGGGGCCCGGCCGTGTGAGCACGAGATGGCGCCCTTCGGGCTCGTCGGACCAATAGTACGTGCCGGCCCAGCGCTCGAGCCGGCGGGCCAGCTCCGGCGAAGGCCCCGCGTGGGCCGGATGTACAAGGGCATCAATCACTTCCCGGTCGGGGAGGGCCGTGGTCCGCCAGGCGAGCAGGAACTCGCTCAGGTCCATGAGCGCTCTTGACTGTGCGTCCGGCAGTCCCTACTATATAACCCGACCGCCCCTTCAAATTTCCTGAATTCCATCTATCACCGCGTTCAGTCCCCCATCCCCGGGGTTTGCCCGTCGTAGCGCAAACGGAGTACAGCACACGTGGATATCGCTGAGCTAAAGAGGAAGTCCGTCGCGGAACTGCACGCGATGGCCGAAACGCTGAACATCACCAACTACTCCGGGCTTCGCAAGCAGGATCTCATCTTTCGTATCGAGCAGTCGCTGCTCGATTCGGACACGGTCCTGCGCGGCGAGGGTGTCCTCGAGATCCTTCCGGAAGGCTACGGCTTCCTGCGCAGCCCCGACTGGAACTATCTCTACGGCCCCGACGACATCTACGTCTCGCCCAGCCAGATCAAGCGATTCGACCTGCGCACCGGCGACACCATCATGGGCCAGGTGCGGCCGCCCAAAGAGGGTGAGCGCTACCTCGCGCTCCTCAAGGTCGAGACGGTCAACGGCGAGGAGCCCGAGAAGGCGAAGCACCGGGTCGCGTTCGACAACCTGCGGCCGCGCTACCCGGAAGAACGCATCCGCCTGGAGCGCAAGGACAGCGATCTGTCGATGCGGGTGATGGATATCCTCTGCCCCATCGGGAAAGGCCAGCGCGGCCTGATCGTGTCCCCGCCCAAGGCCGGGAAGACGATCCTGATGCAGAAGCTCGCCAACTCGATCATCGAAAACCATCCAGAGATCTACCTCATCGTGCTGCTGATCGACGAACGGCCCGAAGAGGTGACCGACATGGAGGAGAACGTGAAAGGGACCACCGTCGAGGTGATCTCGTCCACGTTCGACGAGCCGGCGGACCGGCACGTCCAGGTGGCCGACATGGTGATCGAGAAGGCGAAGCGGATGGTGGAGCACAGCAAGGACGTGGTGATCCTGCTCGACTCGATCACGCGGCTCGGCCGAGCCCACAACGTGGTGGTGCCGCACTCCGGCAAGATTCTCTCGGGCGGCGTGGACGCGAATGCCCTCCAGAAGCCGAAGCGCTTCTTCGGCGCCGCGCGCAACATCGAGGGGGGCGGGTCGCTGACGATCATCGCCACCGCGCTGATCGACACCGGCTCGCGCATGGACGAGGTGATCTTTGAGGAGTTCAAGGGCACGGGGAACATGGAGGTCGTGCTCGACCGGCGCATCGCCGACCGCCGCGTCTATCCCGCCATCGACGTGCAGCGCAGCTCCACCCGCAAGGAAGAGCTGCTGCTCACCAAGGAGGAGCTCAACAAGGTCTACCTGCTGCGCAATTTCCTCTCCGACATGCCGCCCGTGGAGGCGATCGAGTTCCTGCTCGAGCGTATGAAGCGCACGAAAACCAACCAGGAATTCTTCTCGACGATGTCTCAAGGATGACGGACTGCAGGCTTGGTTGAAGATCGCCCTCACGGTCCGCCCGGAGTGGGGAGGCTCTTGGCCGTAGATTGGGGCGCGCGCCGCATCGGGCTCGCGCTGTCCGACGAGACCCAGACGATCGCCCAGCCGCTCACCACCCTCACCCGCCGCGCGGGCCGGCGTTTCCCCATGGCCCGCCTGCTCGTCCTGCTCGAGGAGCGCGGAGTGGCGGGCGTGATCGTCGGCCTGCC
>DATDFP010000141.1:0-6549 GCA_036522535.1 Gemmatimonadales bacterium | reverse complement strand
ACGTGGGCACGAACGTGGAGAGCGCGTCGTACGGGCTCACGATCTGCGCGGAGCGGATGGCGATCGGCGCCGCGGTGGCGGACGGGGCGCGTGGGTTCAGCCGCATCGTCGTGGCGACCGATGTGGATCCCCCGGCCTCGCCGTGCGGCGCGTGCCGCCAGCTGCTCGCCGAGTTCGGGCTCGACCTCGAGGTCGTCGCCGTCGGCCCCACGAGCGAGCGACGCTGGACCCTGCGCGCGCTCCTCCCGGATGCGTTTGCGAAGAGCGCGCTCGGCAAATGAGGCCGGGGCGCATTTTGTGGCTCGCTGCCGTGGTCGGCGCTGCGGCGTGCGTGGAGCGCGCCACCGCTCCGGCTGTGTGCCCCGCCTACTGTCCGAACGGCTCGCTGACCGTGGTGGATACGTTGCTGAGCGGCGCCGTCTCGCGCGACTCGGCATACCGGGGCTACGTGCCGGCGCATCGTGCGGGGGTCATGCTCGCCGCGGCCCTGCCAGGCATCGATAGCCGCGCGATCTTCGCGCTCGCACCGCTCGGCGTTCGCGTCCAGCTGGGCACGGACACGACCACTTTCCCCATCGTCGGGGTAGACTCACTGCGTCTGTTTCTGTCGATCACGCGGCGCGACACGGCCGCGCACAATCTCACGCTCGCGCTCTACCGGCTGCCACACAGCCTTGACTCCACCACGACGTTCGCCGATCTCGCCGGGGCGTTCACCGACTCCCTCGCCAAGACGGTGAACATCGACAGCCTGCTCGCGCGCTCGAACGGGAAGGATACCGTCACCGGCGACAGCGTCGCGGTCGACACGACGAAGCGCGTCGCGGTCGTCATGAAGCTCGACTCCTCGCAAGTTCCCTACACGAGCGCCGACAGCGGGAGGCTCGCCCTCGGGATCCGCGTCGGCGCCGATTCGCTCGCCAGCATCGCGCTCGTGGTCGACACGATCCGCTGGTTCGTGAAGGTGGATTCGATTCACGGGAGCGACACGACGCTCGTCCACAAATTGTACGCTCGTGGGATCACGTTCCGGAGCTTCGTCATCGATCCGCCACCCGCGCCGTTCGGCTCGATGCTCGCGGTGGGCGGGGTGCCCTCGGCGCGCAGCATTCTGCGTCTCTCGGTGCCTCGGGCCATCCTCGACTCCTCGCAGATCATCCGCGGGACGCTCATCCTGGTGCCCGCGGTCCCGGCGAGCGGGGCGCCCGCCGACTCGTTCAAGATCGAGGCGCACACCGTCCTCGCGGACTTCGGCGCGAAGTCTCCGCTGGTGTTCGACGCCACCCGCACCGACACCGCGCTGATCCGGATCGGCGCGACCGATACGCTGAGCATCGAGATCACGAACCTGTTGCAATTCTGGGCGTCGGACACCCTCGCGCCCCACACGGTGATGCTGCGCTCCCAGGCGGAAGGGGCGAATCTCGCGGAGATCCGCTTCTTCTCGTCGGCCACGCCTCTTTCCGCGCCGAGGTTACGCCTGACGTACGCGCCGCGCTTCCCGTTCGGGTTGCGATGATGCAGGGAGACAGCGGGAGGGGTGGTGCGGCGGTCGGTGCGCTCGCCGTGCTGTTCCTGACTACCGGTTTGCCGAACCGGCTGACCGCCCAAGACTCGCAGTACGGCGTCCAAGGCCTGGGCACGCCGGGACGGTGGGAGAGCGTGCGCGCCCGCTCCACCGGCGGCGCATTCGCGCCCTTCGACCTGACGTCGCCCCTCATGGAGGCGTCGCTCGCGGACGCGGGGCGCCTTGTCGCGGGAGCTATGGAGGGCGCCTCGTATCGCCGATCGGAGCTCGCGGGCACGGCCACGTCGCTGCGCGAGACGCGATTTCCCCTGATGGGGCTCGCGGGACGGGTGTTCGGCCACTTCGCCGTGAGCGGCGGCTTTACGACGTACCTCGACCGGAGCTGGGACGTCACCATCCGCGACACGGTGGTGTTGCGAGGGACGCCCCAGCCTTACACCGACGAGATCGCGAGCGACGGCGGCGTCGCGGACCTGCGGCTCGCGGCCGCAACCCGGCTGCGCCCCTGGCTCGCCGTCGGCGCGGGCGTCCATCTTCTGAGCGGCTCCACGCGCGTATCGGCCACGCGCCGGTTCGACGATTCGACGAGCTACCAGAGGCTGCAGCAGTCCGACGAGGTGAGCTACGACGGTTTCGGGCTTTCGGGGAGTCTGCTCCTCGACCTCACGCGTGCCCTCCGGCTCGCGGCGTGGGCGCGGTCCGACGATCGGCTGCGCGCGCGCGTGGGCAGTGTGGTAACGGCGGAGACCGACCTCCCCAACATGATCGGTGGGGGCGTGCGCCTGGCGCCGAGCCCGAGCGCGCGCCTGGCGGCGGCCGTCGCCTGGCGATCGTGGTCGGACGCCGGACCCGGCTCCTTCAATACCTTGAGCTGGTCGGCGGGGATGGAAGTGGGTTCGGGCCTCGGTCCGTTCCGGCTCGGCGTGCGCGGGGGACAGCTTCCGTTCGGCCCGGGCGCCACGGCGCCGACCGAGTTTGGGATCGCAGCCGGCACCGGTCGCGCGTTCGCGGAGGGCCGCGGCATCATCGACATCGGCCTCGAGCATCTACGGCGTTCGGGCGGCGGGCTCAAGGAGCGCGTGTGGACCTTTCTCCTGGGGCTCACCATCCGGCCGTGAACGTCTCTACCGTCCGGCAGCCAGCATCCCGCCCACGCGCACGAGAGACTTCTTTACCGGGTCCGGGGCCACACCGAACTGCTCGAGGGTGACGGCGCCCAGCAACCCGAGCGCCCCGGGAGGCCCCGCGAGGAAGATCGTCGTCACCTCTTCCTCGTTCAACCGCAGCGCTACCTCGCCGGTGGCGTAGCTAACCAGATCGCCGCTTGCCAGAGTCACCGAGCGCTGCCAGGGGGTCGGCAATTCGAGCTGCGTGACGATGTGAGCGGGCAACACCGTCCACGTGGCCCCGGTGTCGACGAGGAGATCGAGGGTGACGCCGCCCTCGGGATGACGCGGATTCCTGACGACCGCAGGAACGGTGAAGGTGCCCACCCGCATATCCTTATTATGGGTGCTCGACGAGAGTCGAGACAAGGATAGCGGTGAACCAGCGTCCTTCAGGACGCCCGCCGGCCGAGTTGGGACTTCAGTCCCTCATAACACTCATGAGGACGGTGACGCCCTGCGTCGCCTTCGACGGGCGGCGGTGCGGCGTATTCCACCTGCGGTCTAGTGCCGTTCCAACTATTTGCGCCCACGGTTCCGACGCGCTTCGGACCGTAGATGCAGCGCGTCATGGATCGGTATTTAGGCTCGACAAGTTGGAACGGCACTAGGGGTCGTCAGCAGTCCAGAGGGAGCGTATTGGGATCGCTGATGCAGGTCGAAGCGGCTCGCGGTGTTTGTATGAGGGACTGAAGTCCCTGCTCGGCGGCGGGGCGTCCTGAAGGACGCGTTTGACAGGCAGGCGAGGTCACTCCTGGCTAATTTGGAGGGCCGGCGGATCGGCAGGCCGAGATAGAGGAGGCTCCCGTTTCCGTGCACGTCTATTTCCACACGTTCGGCTGCAAGGCGAACCAGTACGACACCGAGCTGGTGCGCCAGGCGTTCGCCGACCAGGGCGCGGTCGTCGTGGATGACCCCGCCGGGGCGGACGTGGCGGTGGTGAACTCCTGCACGGTCACGCACGAGAGCGAGGTCAAGATGCGCGGCTTTGTCCGCCGGCTCGCGCGCGCGGGAGTGGAGACCGTGGTGATGGGCTGCGCGGCGGCCCTCGACGACGGCAAGATCGCCGCGCTCCCGTCGGTGCGGGCAGTAGTCGGCGGGGCGGATCCTGTGCGGGTGCTTCGCGCCGTGGGATTCCAGAGCCCGCGTGTGGACCCTCTGCTGCGACATTTCCGCGCGAACGCGCGCGCCTGGCTCAAGATCCAGGACGGTTGCGACGAGCACTGCACCTTCTGCGCTACCACGATCGCGCGCGGAGTGAACCGGTCGCGGCCGATTCCCGAGCTGGTGCGGGAAGCCAGGGCGCTGGCCGAGCATCACGCGGAGATCGTGTTGACGGGCGTGCATATCGGGACGTACGGAAAGGACCGGGGCTTTACTGACCCCGGGCGCGAGCCCGGGGTCAAGAAGGACCGGGGCTTGAGTCACCCCGGGCGCGAGGCCGGGGTCGACGAGAGGGCCACCAGCTTTGCTTTGGGTGTACCCCGGGCTGGCGCCCGGGGTCAGTCTACTCTGGGAGCGCTTCTCGAAGCGCTGATCACCGCCGTCCCCGAAGTCCGCTTCCGGTTGTCGTCGATCGAAGCGACCGAGGTCGACGACACGATCGCCCGGCTGCTGATCGAGGCCCCGTGTCACGTGGCGGCGCACCTCCACGCACCGCTCCAGTCGGGATCGGACCGCGTCCTCAAGCGCATGGGCCGGTACTGGTACACGGCGGAATCTTACCGGGCACGCATCGAGTGGTTGGCGGAGCGGCTCCCCGTGCTTGGCCTCGGCGCGGACGTCATCGCCGGGTTCCCGGTGGAGTCGGAGGCCGACCACGAGGCGACGGTCGGGCTGATCGAGGCGCTGCCGTTCACGTATCTGCACGTGTTCCCGTTCAGCGTCCGGCCGGGCGCGCCGGCGGCGAAGCTTCAGGCGCAGCTCCCGCCCGGGGCCGGGGGGGCCGTGGGGGCCGTGAAGGATCGCGCCCGCGAGCTGCGGGAGCTCGGCGACACGAAGCAGCGCGCCTACCGCGCGCGCCGGACGGGCCAGCGGGCCGATGGGGTGGTGAGCGGCCGCAGGGAGGGCAAGGTGGAAGTCGTGACGGAAGACTACCTCTCCGTCTATCTTCCAATCGCCGATTGGAGCGGGCGTCCCCGGTTCGAGGTCACGGTGCTGTAGCATGCGACGCGTCTACATCGAGACGTACGGCTGCCAGATGAACGTTTCGGACTCCGAGCTGATCGTCGGGGTCCTGGCTCGCGAGGGCTTCGTCCGAACCGACGATCCCGCTGCGGCGGACGTGTTGCTGGTGAACACCTGCGCGGTGCGCGACCATGCGGAGCAGCGGGTGCTGAGCCGCCTGGGCGAGCTGAAGGGCTTCAGGCGGCCCGGGCGCGTGCTCGGCGTCGTGGGGTGCATGGCCCAGCGCCTCGGGCCCAGGCTGCTCGAGCGGGTGCCGCAGGTGGACCTCGTGATCGGGCCCGACGGCTACCGCGGGCTGCCGGAGCTCATCGCCCGCGCGCACCAGGGCGAGCGCGCGGCCGAGGTCGAGTTCAAGCCGTGGGAGCACTACGAGGACGTTCCGCCGGCACGCCGCGTGCGCGTCTCGGCGTTCGTCACCGTGCAGCGGGGCTGCGATTATCGGTGCACCTTCTGCATTGTTCCGATGACGCGCGGAGCCGAGCGGAGCCGCAAGTTAGCTGACGTGGTGCGCGAGGTGCGGGACCTCGCCGCCGCCGGCACGACCGAGGTGACGCTGCTTGGCCAGACCGTCAACAGCTATCACGACGGCGAGCACGACTTCGCCGACCTGCTCTGCGCCGTGGGCGCGGTGCCGGGGGTCCGCCGCCTGCGGTTCACGTCCCCCTATCCCACGGACTTCACCGACCGGGTGCTCGCGGCCCTGGCCGGCACGCCCGCCGCGTGCGAGCATGTGCACTTGCCGGTGCAGAGCGGCAGCTCGCGCGTGCTCAAGCGGATGCTGCGGCGCTACGATCGCGAGCGGTATCTCGAAGTCGTCGCGGGGCTGCGCGTCGCCGTGCCCGGCATCGCGCTCACGACCGACATCATCGTCGGGTTCCCCGGCGAGACCGAGGACGACTTCCAGGAGACGCTGTCCCTCGTGGAAGAGGTCGGCTTCGACGACGCCTACACCTTCAAGTACTCGCCGCGCGAGGGGACGCCGGCGCTCAAGCTCAAGGACCGCGTGGCGGACGACGTGGCGGGTGAGCGGCTCGAGCGACTCGTGGCTCTGGTGCGGTGCGGGGCGAAGCGGAAGAACGTTGCGCTCGTCGGCACGGCGCACGAAGTCCTGGTCGAGGGCCGGGCGAAGCGCGGCGCGCTACTCCAGGCACGGACCCGGACGAACAAGGTGGCGCTGCTCGAGGGCCCCGACGAGTGGATCGGGACGTACGCCCGCGTCCGCCTCACGGGAACCACGGGCTCGACCTTCACGGCGTGGCCCCTGGAGCGCGCTGGGGAGAAGGGGGGGATCGCCGTCATGGGGTAACGAACGTCACCTGGGAAGTGGTGAGTCGCGAGTACGAGAAGCTCCGGCCCCAGCTGCCGCGGTTCTGCGGGTGCGATACGTGCCGGGGCGACGTGGTGGTCTTCGCACTCAACCGGCTCTCACCGCATTACGTCTCGACCCGGCAGGGCGAGGTGCTCACCGAGCTGAGCCTCGACACCGACCAGGAGCGGGCGCGACTCGACGTCGTGCTGCTCGAGGCCTTCCGCAAAGTCAGCCTGGCGCCGCGCTGCGGGGCGCTGCCGCTGCAGCTCATGTAGCGCGCTGAGGCGGCCCGCCCGTGCGGCCGCCGATCGTGTGGATAGCCGTCGCGTTCGGGGCCGGCCTGTGGGTCGGCCTTTCCT
>DATDFP010000140.1:0-8268 GCA_036522535.1 Gemmatimonadales bacterium | reverse complement strand
CCCGGGGAGGCGTCGCAGCGCGTCCGCCACTCCGTCGCCCGCCGCCTCAACGGAGATCTCGACGGCGCCCTCGGCCTGCCGGACCAGGCGGTCCACCGGGCCGTCCGCCACGATCTTGCCGCGAGCGATGATCAGAAGCCGCGAGCAGGTCTGCTCGACCTCGGAGAGCACGTGGGTCGAGAGGATGACGGTGCGCTCTTTCCCGAGCGCTCCGATGAGGCGTCGGATCTCGGCGCGCTGGTTCGGGTCGAGACCCTCGGTTGGCTCGTCGAGGACGAGCAGGTCGGGGCGGTGCAGGATCGCCTGCGCCAGGCCGACGCGCTGGCGGTAACCCTTCGACAACTCGCCGATGGGCCGGTAAAAGACGCTCTCGATCCCGGTGGCGGTGACCGCGGCGTCGAGCGCCTGCGTGCGGGTGAGCCCGGCGAGCTCCCGCAGGTCGGCGATGAACGCCAGGTAGTCGCTCACCAGCATGTCGCCGTACAGGGGGTTGTTCTCGGCGAGATAGCCGATCCGGCGCTTCGCCTCGCGCGCCGCCTCGGCAAGCCGCACCCCATCGAGCATGATCTCGCCCGCGTCCGGCTCGTAGTACTGGGTGATGAGACGCATCGTGGTCGTCTTCCCGGCGCCATTGGGCCCGAGGAAGCCGACCACCTGACCACGATCGACCGCGAATGACACCCGGTCGACCGCCGTCACGCCGTTGAATCGCTTGGAAACGCCTTCGAGGGAGAGGAAAGACATAAGGGCAGTAGCGCTTGGTTCCGCTGCAAGATGCTAAGCGGCAGCGGCCGAGTGTTCAACCCCACCGTGATGCAGGAGGTAACGGTGGGGGTGGTGATGCGCCATCTATTGGGCCCCGGCCAGCTGCTCCAGCTGCCCGGCGGCCCGGTTGATGATATCCGTCTCCGCCCCCAGGCTCTGGGCGGCCCGGGCGATCTGCTCCTCCGCTTCCTTCCACTTCTTCTGCTCGATCGCCTCGCGCACCCCCGGCATCGTCTTCACGCCGTAGCCCGTGTACAGACCCGGGGCGTAGATCCGGTGACGGTACCAGGGGCGCCCCGGCAGGCCGTCGGCGCTGGTGAGGGCGCGCTCGGTCTGCACGAGCGTCGCGTTTACGGCCCGGGCTTCGGATCGGGCCAGCGCCGCACCGCCGTTCCTTTGACCGTCGGCGAGCGCCTTCTCATAGCGGTCCGCGGCGCGGGAGAGCGCAGCGAGCGCGTTCTCGAGCGGGGCGAAGCCGAGGTACGGCGGGACCTCCTCCTTCGCCGGCGGCGCGAGCGGCTCGCGGGGATCGTCGGTGGCGGTGTAGACACCGTCGTCGATCTGGCGGTTCCTCTCCTTGACCTCGTCCTGCTTGTCCTTCACGAGCTTCTGGAGGTCGCGCACGTAGCCCCCGACGGTTTCCGCGAAGTCCCCGAACTCGTAGGGCAAGAGCTCGGCATCGGCGAGCCGCATCACGGCGGTGCCGACCGTCTGGGCAAGGGCGCGGCCGTATACGAACGACGTGTCGTCGAACGTCGTGTACCACTTGAAGTCGTCGTAGATGGAGTGGTAGATGCCGCCGCCGCCCTCGCCGTCGTAGCCGAGGTTGAGCGAGGCTATCCCGGCGTGCTGGAGGAACGGCGTGAAGTCCGAGCCCGAGCCGAGGGCTGAGATGCGCAGGTCGGCCCGGCGCCGCGCCTCCTCGCGAGCGTCGGCGGTGCGCGCGTCGGCGAGGGCCCGGGCCTGGCTCCGCTTCCAGACGCTCATCTTCGTTTCGGGGTCCTCGATGTCCCGAGCGACCTCGTTGATGAAGCGTTCGAGAGAGTGCGAGCCGCCCACGTTCAGGTAACCACGGCCGTTCGAGTCGGTGTTCAGGTAGACCGCCCCCCTCGTCGCGAGCTCGTCCGCGTGGGCTTCCACCCATTCCGTGGATCCGAGCAGCGCGGGCTCCTCGCCGTCCCAGGCGGCGTAGATGATCGTGCGACGCGGCGTCCACCCCCCCCGCAGGAGCGTCCCGAACGCCCGCGCTTCCTCGAGCAGCGGCGCCTGGCCGGAGAGCGGGTCCTGGGCGCCGTTCACCCACGCGTCGTGGTGGTTGCCACGGATGATCCACACGTCGGGCTCGGCGGAGCCGGGGATGCGGGCGATCACGTCGTACAGCGTCTTCGTGCCCCAGTCGGACTTCACCCGCAGGTGCACCTTCGCGGGCCCCGGGCCGACGTGGTAGGTGATGCCGAGCCCGCCGCGCCAGCCCTCGGGCGCGGTACGCCCTCCGAGCGCGGCGAGCAGCGGCTGCGCGTCGGCGTACGAGATCGGCAGCACGGGAATCTTGGTGATCGTCTGCGCCTGCTGGAGGGACAGCCGCTTCGCGTCCTTCGTGGCTCCGACGCCGGGCGTGAGCGGATCGCCGGGATAGACGGGCATGTCCATCACGCTGCCGCGCTGCACCCCGTCCATCGGCCGCCAGGGTCCCTGCGGGTAGACGTCGCCCTGAGCGTAGCCATCGTCCCTCGGGTCGGAGAAGATGAGGCAGCCCACGGCGCCGTGCTCGGCGGCGACCTTCGGCTTGATGCCGCGCCACGAAGCGCCATAGCGCGCGATGACGATCGCGCCCTTCACCGACACCCGCATGCGGTCCAGCTGCTCGTAGTCTGCCGGAACGCCGTAGTTGACGTACACGAGCGGCGCGGTGACGTCGCCGTCGGCGGAGTAGGCATTGTACGTCGGGAGCTGCTCCGCCTGCTGGGAGGACGTCGGATCGCCGGGGATGGGTGGCTCCTGCAGCTTCGCGCGGAACCTTGTCGGCTCGAGCAGCTCCACCGCCCGCTCTTTGGGCGTGGGGAAGAGCACGTCGAACGTCTCGATGTGGGCGTCGAGGCCGAAGCTCTTGAACTTCGCGAGGATCCATTCGGCGTTGTCGTGGTCGTATGGCGAGCCGACGTGGTGGGGCCGCGCCGAGAGGCGGCGCATGTATTCGCGCAGGGAATCAGGGCTCGGGATGGCGCGGAATTTCGCCTCCCATTCGCGCTCGACCTTGGCGGCCTCGGCGCCGAAGCCGCGCGGGTCGTCGTTGGGTGGAGAGGCGGGGACTGCCGCCACGAGCAGGCTCGCCAGGGCATAGGGCATCACGGGTGCCGTGACAACGCGCATCGGGAAAGACCTCGCTCAGTCGGGACCGAGGGACTGGAAACAATATCCCTGCGTGGACAGGAACAACAGGGTCCCGTCCTGTAGTCGTCAGGACGGTTGACAGACGCCAAGCCGCAAGCCGTCTTGCTGTTGACTCGCGATGGCGTTACGTGTTGTTCACCACCCGCTTGGATCGAGCTCATGGCCGGTCTCGCCACACGCACGCAGCCGAGAATCCCCCTCACCGTCGTGGTGCCGACTCTGAATGAGGGGGCTCAGATCGCGGATGCGATCGACGCCTTGCCGTTCGCGGACGAGGTGATCGTGGCCGACGGAGGATCGACCGACGATACCGTGGCGATCGCCCGAGCGCACGGCGCTACGGTCATCGAGCGCGCGGGGGCGACCATCGCGGCGCAGCGCAACGCCGCGATCGCGCGCGCGCGGAACGAGTGGGTCTTGGCCCTCGACGCGGACGAGCGCATCACGGACGCGCTGTGGGAGGAGCTGAGGGATGTGGTGGCGGCGCCCGCGCATCGCGTGTATCGCGTGCGGCGCATCAACTCCTTCCTCGGGCGCGAGCGGCGCCGCGGCCGGTGGGGTCGCGACTGGCAAGTCCGTCTGTTCACCCGCGAGCGCCGGTTCCTTCCCGATCGCGTGCACGAGCGCCTCGAGCCGGCTCCCGATGCGGGCAGCCTGCGCGCCGCCCTCCAGCACGTTCCGTATCGGGACTTGAGGCACCACCTCGAAAAAATGGTCGTGTACGCGCGCTGGGGCGCCGAGCAGCTGCACGCGCGCGGCCGCCGGGCGAGGTTCTGGGAGCTGGCGTTTCGCCCGGCATGGCGGTTTGTTCGCGACTACGTCGTGTACGCGAGCTGCCTCGACGGCGCGTACGGGTTCATCACGTCCGCCCTGGCCGCGTACTCTTGCTTCCTCAAGTACGCCTACCTCTGGGAGATGGGGCGGCTCCATCGAGAGTCTACAGCAACTGAGCCATCAGCTCCCAGTGAAGTTGACAGACGCCAAGCTGCAAGCGGTTGACGGACATCAGAAACCAGTGGTCATGACTGGCGGCCCGTAACTGAAGACCGCTTGCGGCTTGGCGTCTGGCAACTGCCCTGAAGACCGCAAGACTGGACCCTGTTGCCGCCGTCAAGGTCTAGGCCAGCGTGATGTCGTGCTCGATGACGACCTCGGTGGGGAGGCCCGCGATCTCGAGCCTGGCGCGTGCCTTGAGTGTTTCGTTCCCACGGAGCTTCCCCGAGCTCACGGCCGCGTAGACCGTCTTCTCGATCTCGCGCTGCGCGGTGACTCCGAACTCCTTCAGGAACTTGCGAACGGAGATGTTGAAGGCGTCCTCGTTCATGCCGTCACCCCGTGCAGTGTCGGTTACAGGGACTTGAGAAACGCGATCAGCGCCGCCTGCCGGGCGCCCGAGAGCCCGTTGAACTGGTCTCGCGCGCCCGTCGCTTCTCCGCCGTGCAGCTTGATCGCCTGCTCGAGCGTTGTCGCGGCGCCATCGTGCAGGAAGCGCTTCGCGAACCGCAGGCCGATCAGCGGCTCGGTCCGGAAGTCGGACGGCGTCGCCAGGCCCAGGCAGATGTCCGCCCGGTCCGCGCCCATGTCGTGCAGCAGGAGATCGGTGTAGGCAAAGAAGGTCTTGCGCGCGAGCGCCGGGGTCGGACTATCCCCCGTGCGGAGCGTCGGGATGTGGCAGCCGGCGCACCCGATGCGCGAGAACAGCTCCCGGCCCTGTCTCCCTTCGTTGGTCAGGGGGGCGGGCGAGGGAGGGGCGAGAAAGCGCACGAAATCGTTGGTGAGATCGAGCTGCTCCTGATTGATTTCGGGGTCGGCGACGGGATCGACGCCCGGCGGGATCGGGGCGCCGCCGATCGTCTCCTCCGTCGGCTGGGGCGGATCCGTCACGCCCATCTCGGCGACGAACGCGCCGGCGTTGAATTCGTCGAGGGTCGGGACGAATGCCTTGCGGCCGAACCGGCCGATCCGTCCGTCCACGAAGCGGTTGGGGCGCCCCCGGATGCCGTCGTGGTTCCGGTCGGCGGAGTCGGCGTAGCTGAGGATCAGCGCGTCCGGCACGGCGTCGAGGAGCCCTCGGCCGAAGATCGCAAGGCTGGTGCGCATGCCGCGTCCGGTCGCGTCCCTCGGGAAGGGCTCCGAGTCGATGCCGAGTGCGGCTTTCAGGGCGGGCGTGACCTTCAGCTGGATCACGGGACCACCCTCGCCTGCGAGCGGGTCACACGCGGCGCCGGTATGGAACGCCGTCGCGTGCACTTCCACCTCGTCTCCGCTCCCGCCCGCGGCCGGATCTTCGTGGCACTCGCCGCACGCGGTGGCGTTGAACAGGGGCCCGAGGCCCCGCTCCGGTGTGAATACGCTGTCGAAGACGACGCGGCCGCGGCGGAAGCGATCCTGCTCGGCGCCGCTCAAGCCACGGAGCGCGTCCCCGGCATTGACGGGCTTGTTGCAATGATTCGCGGTAACTGTAGCGACGAGGAGCGCGACCGCCGGGCCGCGGCTCATGGCACTGCGACCTTCTCTATCCGGTCGGCGACCGGCCCATGGTCGCTCGGGTGGCACTCGGCGCGGATGACCGTGCCGGGCTTGAGATCGCCGAGCGCGAGCGGGGCCGAGCCGTTCGCGATGTGCGTCCCCGACGTGGTCTGCACGTGCACGAGACGCAGCGCCATGCCGACGCCGGTGATCAGGTCGAGCGAGCCGGCCTTCAGCTGCACCGCCTGGATCGTGCCATGATAGGTGTACGGTGCTGTCTGCTGCGGTCTCGCTGCGCGCAGCGCGAGCGGGATAAGAACGGCGAGCAGCACGACGGGACCGCGCTTCATGTGGTGTCTCCTTCCGACTTCCTTGGCGAGTTCATCGGTCTGGGCGGAACTCGAAACCCCGTTCACTGGTCCAAGTTCAGAGAATGATTCGGATCTCTCAAAGGAACGAAGCGGCTCGAGGTGTTCTATGAGGGACTGAAGTCCCCGCTCGGCGGCGGTGCGTCCTGAAGGACGCATTGCACCGGATGCCTGCGGTGGACCCGTCCTTCAGGACGCCTCCGGCCGAGTTGGGACTTGAGTCCCTCATAACGACGACGGCACCCCCCGTGTGTCGATCGAGCCACGTATTTGAGCACGCTTTAAACCTAAACACGACCCTCGTCCACCGCTGCGCGATCCGGGAGCAAGAACTAACGGTATTCGAGCTCCCGCCGCGTGTAGATCTCACCCCGCCGCACCACGAGCGCGACGCGGCGAACATTCCGGATGTCGGTCAGCGGGTCCGCGTCCAGCACGACCAGATCCGCCGTCGCCCCGGCGGTCACCGTTCCCTCGTGCTCCCCGAGGCCCAGAGCCAGCGCGCCGTTTCTGGTCGCAGCGATCAGTACGTCCAGGGGCGTCAGACCCGCCGCCTGCATCGCCTCGAGCTCCATCGGTACCGATGCTCCGTGCAGCGTCAGCGGGTTCCCCGCGTCTGTTCCCAGGGCGACGGGGATGCCGGCCTCGCGCACCCGCTTGAGGTTCGCCCCGGCCTGCGCCATGAGCCGTCGCGTCCGCGCGCTCCGCTCCAGGGCGGCGGGGGCCGGCAGCCGCTGCGCGAGCGCCACCGTGTCAGTCGCGAGCGCCTTGGCACGCGTCCCGGGGTCCACACACCCGAGCGGCTGCCGGTCACGCTCGAACCGCCTTTCGCGCACCTGCTGATACCCGTCGGGCACCATCAGGGTCGGGACGTAAATCGCCCCTTGCCGGCGTGCGAGGGTCAGGAACTCATCGTCGACGGGGTCGGAAGAAACGGAGTGCACCAGGATCCGGGCGCCCGCCCGCAGCGCGTCCTTTGCCTCCCACAGGCCCGTGGCATGCACAATCAGCGGTAGCCCCACTTTGCGCGCCTCGTCTCCAGCCGCGCGCACGAGCGCGGACACCCGGGCCGTATCGGGGGGTTGGGGCGGCATGATGTACCACACCTTGATCGCCGCCGCTCCCCAGTCCTTGTGGGCGCGCACGGCCTGCCGCACCGTGGCTTCGTCGGACATATAGATGAATTGCCGCTGGTCGGGGAGGTTGAGCCAGAAGTCGATCGTCGAGAGGAGCGGACCAGCGGCGACGACGCGCGGCGTCGAGCTGCTCCCCGCGGTCCGCGCCTGGAGATCGAGCGTCCACGGATAGCCGCCGACGTCGAACACCGCTGTAACGCCGCTGCACAGGTAGGCGCGGAAGAACCGCTCGGGATGCGCGTGCAGGTCCGCTTCGACCCGCTCGTACGGCAGGCGCTCGCGGAGATCCAGAGCGTCCGGCCGTCCGTCTACCCATCCCGTCTGCGAGAAGTGCACGTGTGCGTCGATGAGGCCGGGAATGATCCACTTTCCGGCCGCGTTGACGGTGTCGGCGTCGGGAGGAATGGGGCAGGCGGCGCGCGAGCCGGCGCAGGCGATGCGGCCCTCACGCATCACGACGACGGCGTCCGGCACGGGTGCGGCGCCGGTGCCGTCGGCGAGACTCGCGCCCACGAGCGCCAGCGCGGGCGGCGTGGCGCCTGGCGTTGGGAACGCGGTCGTCACGGCGACCTTCCAACCTCGAGCCGTCCGCACGAACACGCGCTCGCTCACGCCCCGGACGCTCCCCCCGCTGTCGACCACGCGGTAGCGGTAAACACCGTACGCGACGTCGGGCGACACGGGAACGATCCGCAGATGCGTCGCCACGAGCGTGTCCGGCCAGGCGGCGCCGTCCCCGCGCGCGAAGTCGTCGTACCCCTGCCGGAGGCCATCGGGACCGACGCGGGCGAGCTCGGGACTCTGCAGGTAATGCGAGAGGTACGCTGCGCGGTTCCGCGCGTGGATCGCCGCGATGTTGCTCCGGAACGCCTCCAAGGGCGTGCCCTGGGCCGCCAGGGCGACGGGGGCGAGTGCGGCGCCGGCGAAGAGCGCCGTTACCCACTCGTTACGTGTTCTTGGCATTGGCATCGCGAAATCGCTCCTTGGGACGCGGTGTCCGGGTTTGGTTCTTGCGTATCGGCCACGAGCCTGAAGGTCGATTTGATCGCTACCTCCAGAGGAATGGTGATGATGACGCACAATAATTCGACCGGCAAGCTCGGGATCGGGAAACCGCTGGACGCGCGCGTCCGCTGTGC
>DATDFP010000139.1:0-5099 GCA_036522535.1 Gemmatimonadales bacterium | reverse complement strand
GGCGGCGATCGCGGCGTGCACCCGGGCGAACGCGGGGCCGCCGCGCCTGAGCTCTGGAGACTCGGAGAGCGCGTCGAGGTCGGCGACGAGGAGCTGCAGGTGGGTCCCGAGACGGCGCTGCTGGTTGCTGTTGAGCAGGGGCACGGACATAAAAAGACTCCTCCCGCGGTGGTTCGGGTAGGAGTCATCAGCCGGGTAGGGGCGGTTCGAGGCGAACTCCATCGCCTGGTGGGGAAAGATAGGCAGTCAAGGGGTCGGGCGGTAAGGCGGCCGGCGCATGGTAGGGGCGCAGCATGCTGCGCCCCTACAGTTCCGGCAACTAGGTTTCGCAAAGGTGGACCTGATCGGCCGGTGGCTGGTTCTCGGCGGGGCCGCGTTCCTCGCCAGCACGCTCGGCGCCGTAGCGGGGTTCGGCGGCGCGGCTGTGCTGCTTCCCGCCCTGGCCGCGGCCTTCGGTGTCCGGCAAGCGATCCCGATCCTCACCGTCGCTCAACTCGTCGGAAACGGCAGCCGCGTGTGGTTCAACCGGCGCGAACTGGATCTTCGAGTCGTCAAATGGTTCTCGCTCGGCGCCGTGCCGCTCGCGCTTGCGGGCGGATTCCTGTTCGCAGCCGCGCCGCTCGGCGTTCTCAAGCGGGTGATCGGCGCGTTCCTCCTCTGCACGGTCGCGTGGCGCCGCGTGCGGCGTGGCCCCCCGTGGCGGCCCGGGGCGCGCGCGTTCGCGCTGATCGGCGCGGGATTCGGCTTTCTGTCGGCGCTCGTCGGCAGCGTCGGCCCGCTGATGGCGCCGTTCTTCCTCGCGTACGGCCTCGTAAAGGGCGCCTACATCGGCACCGAGGCCCTCGCCACGGTCGTCATGCACGTGATGAAGCTGGTCGCTTATCAGGGCGCGGCGATACTGACCCCCGGCGCCGTGACCGCCGGCCTCGCGCTCGGGCCAATCATGGTCGGCGGCTCCTACGTGGGGAAGCGAGTCCTCGATCGGCTGCCGGAGCGGGTGTTTGTGGGGATCATCGAGGTCGTGGTGCTGGGGGCCGGCGTGTGGTTCTTGATAGGGCGGTAGCCGCATTATCTTCCCCTCAATGCCCCGTCTCGTCATCGCCCAGATTCGCCCGGTGAAGGGCGAATATACCACGAACGTGGCGCGGATCGGGGGTGTGCTGGCCCAGGTTGCGAAGCTCGATCCGCCGCCCGATCTCGTTGCGTTCGCGGAGACCGCGACCTCGGGCTACTTCGTCGAGGGCGGCGTGCGGGATGTGGCGGTGACGGCTGGGACGCTATTCCGCGACCTCAGCGCGCAGCACGAGGCCGCGCAGGCCCCGCCGCTCGACGTGGCGGTCGGGTTCTACGAAATCTTCCAGAGCCGCTTCTACAACGCCTGCCTGTACGCGACGCTCGGCGGCCCCGACGCCGGGGTCCGGCACGTGCACCGCAAGGTCTTCCTCCCCACGTACGGAGTGTTCGACGAGGAGCGGTTCGTGGAGCGGGGCCACGACGTGCGAGCCTTCGACACGCGGTGGGGCCGGACGGCCATCCTCATCTGCGAGGACGCGTGGCACTCGCTCACGGGCACCATCGCCGCTCTGGACGGCGCGCAGCTCATCATCGTGCCAAGTGCGTCCCCGGCCCGCGGCACCGGCGTGGACGAACGAGGCGCAGGCCTGCCGGCGAGCGTAGTGCGGTGGGAGCGGATTCTCAGGGGCATCGCGGAGGAGCACGGCGTGTACATCGCATACGCGAGCCTGGTGGGGTTCGAGGGCGGTAAAGGGTTCCCCGGCGGCTCGCTGCTGATCAATCCCGGGGGCGAGATCGTGCTGCGCGGGCCGCTGTTCGAGGAGGCGGTGCTGACCGCCGACATCGATCTGCAGGAGCTGACCCGGGCGCGGGCGGATTCGCCGCTCCTGGCCGACCTCGAGGTAAACCTCCCGCATCTCGTCAAGAATCTCGGGAAACGGGAAACGGGACACGGGAAACGCAAGCGACCAGCGGTGCAGTTCGATCCGGCCACCAACGGATCCCACGTTTCCCGTCTCCCGTCTCCCGTTTCCCGCCTGCATGTGACGGGTAGCGGAGTCGAAGAAGGCGATCCATTGGCGATCGACTGCGAACTGGCGCGCCGTTGGCTGGTGAGCTTCCTGCGCGACGAGGTCGTCGTGCGGCGCGGGTTCGAGAATGGGATCGTGGGGCTGTCGGGGGGCGTGGACTCCTCGCTCACCGCGTTCCTCGCCGCGGAGGCGCTGGGGAGCGAGCACGTGATCGGCGTGCGGTTGCCGTACCGCACATCGAGCCCCGAGAGCCTCGAGCACGCCCAGCTGGTGATCGAGCGGCTGGGCATCCGGTCGCTCACCGTCGACATCAGCGACGCCGTGGACGGCTATCTGCGGCAGGTGGGGGACGACGACGCGCATCGGCGCGGGAACGTCATTGCCCGCGAGCGGATGATCGCGCTGTTCGACCTCTCGGCGAAGCACCGGGCGCTCCCACTCGGCACGGGCAACAAGTCCGAGCGCCTGCTCGGCTACTTCACCTGGCACGCCGACGACTCGCCGCCGGTGAACCCGCTGGGCGACCTCTTCAAGACGCAGGTGTGGGCCCTCGCGCGGCACGTCGGGGTCCCCGACGTGATCGTGCAGAAGCCGGCCACGGCGGACCTGATCCAGGGCCAGACGGACGAAGGCGACTTTGGCATCTCCTATCACAGGGCGGACCGGATCCTCTATTATCTGCTGCGCGGGATGCGCGCGGAGGAGATCGTGGCCCGTGGGTTCACCCAGACGGAGGTGGAGCTGGTGCAGGGCCGGCTCGAGTCCACGCACTGGAAGCGGCGTCTCCCCACGGTCGCAGTCATGTCCCAGACCGCGATCGGCGAGTTCTACTTGAGACCGGTGGACTACTGATGCGGGCGAAGCATCCGCGGGACTCGGAGACGATCATGTCCGAGCTCATGCTGCCGCAGCATGCGAACGTCATGGGCAACGTGTTCGGCGGGGTGGTCCTGGCGCTCGTGGACCGAGCCGCGGCCGTGGCCGCGATCCGTCACGCCGGCAAGCAGTGCGTCACCGTGTCGGTGGACAAGGTGGACTTCAAGGAGCCCATCCATGTGGGGGAGCTCGTCACGGCGTACTCGCGCGTCAACTTCGCCGGGCGGACTTCGATGGAAGTGGGCGTGAAGATCATCGCCGAGAACGTGCTCACGGGCGACAAGCGCCACACCAACTCGTGCTACGTCACGTACGTGGCGCTCGACGACAAGGGCGTGCCCACGGAGGTGCCGCCTATCGTGCCGGAGACTCCGGACGAGAAACGGCGCTACGACCGAGCGGCCAAACGGCGAGCGACGAGGGTCATGGATCGGAGGTACGATACGGGGGCGGGGGAGTGATGCAAGTGCGGAGTGCGGAATGAATGAAACGAATGCGGAGTGCGGAATGCGGAGTGCGGAATTGAGGTGCAAGGTCGAGCCGCCGCACGACGCTCTTCATGCCACTCCGCATTGCGCATTCCGCATTCCGCATTAGGGGTGGGAGGGCGGGTGAGGGTTGTGGCGGTGTTCGGCGGCGGCGGCGCCAAGTCGCTGGCCTGCGCCGGGGCGTGGAAGGCGATGACCGACGCCGGATTGACGCCGAGTCACCTTGTCGGGACGTCAATGGGCGCCGTGGTCGGCGCGGCCTTCGCGAGCGGCGCGACGTACGACGAGGTGGTGATTGCGGCGCGGTCGTTGTCGCGCCGGGATGTCGCCCCGGTCGATCCCCTGGCCCTCGTCAAGGGAGCGTTCGCCTCGCACATCTTCCGGGCCGAAGGGGTGCGCCGGCTCATCAATCGGCTCGTGCCGGCGGCCGAGTTCCAGCAACTCAAGATCCCCCTCACGATCACAGCGGCGGACCTCGACTCGGGGGAATTGGTCCTGTTCGGAGCGCCGGTGGGTGCGGAGGTAGCCGACACCCGTGTAGGGGCGCAGCATGCTGCGCCTCTACTCGGCACGAACCCGCAATCGGACGGGGGTGGGCGTCACCCCACGGTCTACCTTGGCGACGCCGTCCCCTTGCACGACGCCCTGTACGCATCCTGCGCGCTGCCGCTCTACTTCCCGCCCGGCAGGATCGACGGCCGTCGCCTCGGGGACGGCGGGTTGCGGGCGGTGCTCGGCCTCGGACCCGCCGCGCAGATCGCAGCGGATCTCGTCATCGCCGTCCATGTCGGGCCGGGGTTCGACGAGCCCCCTCTACCGTCCTCCGCTGCCCCTTCCCGCCTTGTGCCGCCGCCACTGATCCGCGCCCACGGCGAAGCGATCCGCGTGATGATGGCGGCGCAGACGGAGCGCGCGGTCGCCGAGTGGCCGAAGGACGCCGCGCGGCTCGTGGTCGTGAGGCCGGTGGCGGAGCGGGAAGCGACGTTCGCGGTTGGTGAGGGGGAGAGATACGTCGAGGCGGGATATGAGGCGACGAAACGAGCATTGGTGATATGCTAGACGCACAGACGCGCTAGACTAGACGCACAGACGCGTAGGCGCACAGGGGAGAACAGTTTGAGTTGGTAGGTCTACCCGCACGCCGCCACCTATTCACCCCTGTGCGTCTGCTGCGTCTACGCGTCTAGTCTATCGCGTCTGTGCGTCTACGCGTCTGTGCGTCTAGATTTATCCCCGTGCCCCGCAAGTATTTCACGCTCGCCGAAGCGAACAAGACGCTGCCGCTCGTCGGGCGGATCGTGGCCGACATCGTGGCGCTGCACCCGAAGTGGCGGGATCTCGTCTACCAATACGAGCTCGTCGCCGCGCAGGCGAAGCCGGAGTGGGGCGAGTCGCAGCAGCAGCTCGAGCTGCGCTCCGAGATCGAGGGCGTCGCGCGGCAGATCAACGACTACCTCCAGGAGCTCGAGCAGATCGGATGCGTGTTCAAGGGGTTCGATCAGGGCCTGGTGGACTTCTACGGCAAGCTCGACGGCAGGGACATCTTCTGGTGCTGGAAGCACGGCGAGGAAAAGATCGAGCATTGGCACGAGCTGGAGGCGGGATACCAGGGGAGGCAACCGGTTCCGGAGGTGGTGAGAGGCTAGGGGCTAAAGGCTAGGGGCTAAGGGGCTAAGGGGCTAAGGGGCTA
>DATDFP010000138.1:0-2072 GCA_036522535.1 Gemmatimonadales bacterium | reverse complement strand
AGTGCACCAAAACAGGGCATCGGGGAGCCTCGCGAGCGACAAACCTGACCATCCAGCGCCGCGGGGAGCGGCGTGCGGTCCGCTCCCCGCCGGACGCTGCATCACTCATCCACGCACCTCCTCCTCTGGATGAAGACGCTTTGGTGCTTAGGCTGCTTCCGTTGCATATCCCGGACCAGCAATCGGCGCCCCCATGTGATAGTAACGACCACGTGAGGTCGCCGGGGGGCTGCGATCCTTCAGGCCGCGCTGAGCGGTTCGAGGACCGCAGCCGAGGGCGCGATCGTGTCGAAGGCGTCGCCGAACCGTGCGTTGTCGCAGAGCACGCCCACGATCCGCTCCGCCGCCCGCCCGTCCCAACGCTCGATCAGCGGCCGCGCCGGCGAGCGGCGCGCGATGGCCCGCTCGGCGGCGGCGAGGATCGCCTCCGGATGCAGCGCCACGAGTCGGTTCGTCCCGTGGTCGCAGGTAACCGGCCGTTCGGTGTTGGGCCGCACCGTGATACAGGGAACACCGAGGAAGGTCGTCTCTTCCTGCAGGCCCCCCGAGTCGGTGATCACGAGTGCCGCCCCCGCGACGAGCCCGAGCATCTCGACGTAGCCAAGCGGCTCGATGAAACGCAGGTCTCCGCCAGTCTCAAGCGACACCCCGGCGGCGAGGAGCCGCTCCCGGGTGCGCGGATGCACGGGAAAGACCACCGGCCGCTGGCGGCTGAGCCGCTCGAGCACCTGGTGTAACGTCCGCAGCGCGGCCGGGTCGTCCACATTGGAGGAGCGGTGCAGCGTGACGACCACATAGGCGGCGCCCTCGAGCCGGCGCCGTGCCGGGACGCCCCGCGCGAGGGCCTGTGGCAGCGCCCAGCACAACGAGTCGATCATCACGTTGCCGGCGAAGTGAATACGATCCGCGGCGATGCCCTCGCCGGCCAGGTTGGCCCCCGCATCGCGCGACGGGATGAACAGCAAATTGCAGAGCCGGTCGATGACGACCCGATTGATCTCCTCAGGCATCGTCCAGTCGCGGCTCCGCAACCCGGCTTCCACGTGGCCGAGGCTCACCCCGAGCTTCGCCGCGACCAGCGCCGCCGCGAGCGCGGAGTTCACGTCGCCGTAGACGAGCACGAGGTCGGGCCGAATCTCGGCGAAGACCGGCTCGAGCCGCTGCATCACGGCGGCGGTCTGCGCCGCCTGGGAGCCCGTGCCGACGCCGAGGTGGTAGTCGGGAGCCGGAATCCACAGCTCCTCGAAGAACGTGTCCGACATGCTCGAGTCGTACGGGTGCCCGGTGTGCACGATGACGTGCTCGATGCCCGGGCGCCGCGCGAGCTCCCGGTCCACCGGCGCGAGCTTCATGAAGTTCGGGCGGGCTTCGACGACGGAGAGGATGCGCCTCACGGTGATTACCGCGTGAAGACGTAAATGGCGGCGGGGACGCTCAGGAGGAGACCCATGATCCGCCAGGGCACCTCGGGGTCGTGCACTTCCCGCGGCACGGTGATACGATCCCCCGCCCGGAGGTTCAGGTCGTCCACTGTGAGCCCGCGCCCCAGCGCCTGCTGCAGCTCCTTGGCGTCCACGAGACGCTGGTCGCCCCGTTCGATCCGCGTGGCGGCGAACTTCGCCTCGTGCGTCGGCCCGCCGGCGACCATGAACACGTCCGCGAGCACGAGGTCCGTCGGTACGGGATAGATACCCGGGCGCGCGACCTCGCCCACGATCGACAGCCGGATCAGCGCCTTTGCGTGGATCACGGGATTCTTGAAGTACCGGCCCAGCTGCCGCTTGAGGTGCGCCTCCACCTCGGTGCGTCGCACCCCGACGAGCGAGACCTCGCCGATTACCGGAAGCGTCAGCCCCGGTCCCGGCCCCACGGTGAAAGTGCCCGTGAACACCGTGTCACCTTCCACTTCCAGCCGGATTACGTCCCCGGGCTGAAATCCCTCTGTGCCCTGTTGGGCCGGCAGTGCGGCGGCGCCGGCCAGGCCGGCGAGCACCAGCAGCGTCGTGCGCAGCGTAGTCGTCATGGTCATTCCACCGTCACGCTCTTCGCCAGGTTGCGGGGACGATCGACAT
>DATDFP010000137.1:0-6563 GCA_036522535.1 Gemmatimonadales bacterium | reverse complement strand
CAGCGGGATGGCGGATAAGATCCTCGTCGCGGGGGGGGCGGGCTACATCGGCAGCGTCGTCGTAGAGCAGCTGCTCGCCCGTGGCTATCTGGTGGTGGTCCTCGACGACCTGAGCCGGGGGCACCGCGCGGCGGTCGATTCCGGAGTGGACTTCGTGCGCGGCGGAATAGGGGATCGGGCGGTTCTGGACGAGGTGTTCGCCCGTCACGAGATCGCGGCGCTCGTGCATCTGGCCGCGTTCGCCCTCGTTGCAGAATCCGTCGCGCAGCCGCAGAAGTACTTCGCGAACAACGTCGTCGCGGGCCGGGTGATGCTCGAAGCCGCCGCCCGAGCGGGCCTGCGCCGCTTGATCTTCTCGTCCTCCTGCGCGGTGTACGGTACCCCGAGTCGAGTGCCGATTCCCGAGGACGCGGCCCGGGCGCCCGTCAACCCGTATGGTCAGACGAAGCTCGAGTTCGAGCGGATGCTGGCGGAGCATGCGGACCGCTACGGCCTCGTGTCGATCAGCCTGCGCTACTTCAACGCGGCCGGAGCGACCCGGTACGGAGAGCATCACGAGCCCGAGACGCACCTGATCCCGAACGTCCTGCGGGTGGCCCTGGGCCGTCACCCGGCGGTGGAGGTGTACGGAACCGACTACCCGACCCGGGACGGCACGGCGGTCCGGGACTACGTCCATGTCGCCGACATCGCCGATGCGCACGTCCGGGCGCTCGAGGTCGACGTCACAGGCGCGGAGACGCTCAACCTTGGGACTGGGGCGGGGTATTCGGTCCTGGAGGTGGTGGAGGCCGCGCGCCGGGTCACGGGTCGGACCATCCCCACGGTGGCGTGCCCGCGCCGTCCCGGCGATCCCCCGGAGCTCGTCGCCGAGGTGGGACGGGCGGGCCGCCTGCTGGGCTGGCAGCCGCAGCGCTCCGGCCTGGAAGAGATCCTGGTGAGCGCGTGGCGGTGGCACCAGACGCACCCGTCCGGGTACCCAGCCTGACCTATCGCCGTTTCGACGGGAGGGGTGACGCGTGTTGCTACAGGTGGGACGGGCGGTACCGACGACGCCGTGGGAGCTGGTGCTCACGTCGAGTCGCGAAACCAAGTTCGTGCTTGCCATTCTCGTCGCCTTCTCGGCCGTCTCCTGGTACCTGATCTTCCTCAAGTGGTGGCAGTTCCGCAGAACGCGGCGCCAGGCGGATCGCTTCATGGCGCAGATCGAAAAGGCGGCCCGCCTCGAGGATGCCTATCACGCCGCGATGCGGCTCCCGTCCTCGCCGTACAATCGTCTGCTGCGCGAGGGCATTCATTTCTTCTCCGAGCTCAAGCCGGGCGGACTCAAGGATCACGGGCGGGGGGACGGCCCCGCGGTCGAGACGCAGACGACGCTCACGACCACGCAGCTGGAAGCGCTGCGCATGGTGCTGGCGAAGGAGGTGGCCGCCGAGCGCGACGCCGCGGCCCGGTTCATCCCCTGGCTCGCCACTTTCGGGTCGGTGAGCCCGCTCCTCGGGCTGCTCGGCACCGTGCTCGGTGTGATGGACGCATTCATCGGGATCGCCCTGGGCGGCTCGGGCAACATCGCCGCGGTCGCGCCGGGGGTCGCCGAGGCGCTGGTCACCACCGTAGCGGGGCTGGCGGTCGCCGTGCCGGCAGTGATGGCGTACAACCTGTTCGTCAACCGGCTGGGCCTCTTCGCGGGCGAGCTCGAAGGCTTCGCGCAGGAGATCATCGGCACGATGGCGCGCGAAGGGAGGTTGTAAGTGGCCGGACTGCTGGGTGGCGGGGGCGGGCTGCGTGGCCACGGCGAGCTCCCCCTCAATGCCGACATCAACGTCACGTCGCTGGTGGATGTGGCGTTCGTGCTGCTCATCATCTTCATGATCACGGCCCCCATCATGCAGGGCGGGGTGGATGTGCGCCTGCCGCGCGCCCAGGCCCGGCCGCTCGAGCCGAAGTCGGGGCTGGTGGTGAGCCTGGACCGGGACGGCCGCATCTTCCTCGACCAGGCGGCGCTCACGTACGAAGACTTCCGGGCCACCTTCCCTGCTTTCGTGCGAACCAAGCGGCCGACCGGTGTGTACCTGCGCGCCGATGGGCGCGTCCCGTATGCCATGGTCGTCCAGGTGCTCGCGGCCATCCGGGCGTCGGGCGTGAGCGACGTGGGCCTCGTCGCCGAGCCCGAGACGATCGAGCGGTGAGGGCTCGCCGCCGGACTCCCGCCAACGTGGGTCTCGGGCTGGCGGGCACGATCGCGGTCCACGGGCTCGCAGTGTTTTTCGTGTTCGCCGCCGCGGCCCAGACGCGCAAGCCGGCGCCCCCGGTGTACAAGGTGCACCTGGTCGCGGCGCCGTTGCCGGCCGAGGAGCCCAAGAAGGCGCCCGAGGTCGTCGACCGTCCCGCCGAGGAGAAACCGGCCCCGCTGCCGAGCAAGCAGCCGCCGCCCAAGAGCACCGTGTCGAAGGCGGCGCCGCCCAAGGCTCCGGACAACGTCCCTCGCGAGGCCGCGCCGCGAACCACCCCGAAGACGGCCCCGCTGCCCGGCGAGACGCCCTCGACGGGAAGCGATGTCGCCACGGTCAGCACCGAAGGTGTCGCCTTTCCGTTCCCCGAATACCTGCAGAACATCGTCGCGCAGGTGCTGCGTCGCTGGCAGCGACCGCTCCAAAGCACCCCGCTCGAGGCGGAGGTTTCCTTCTTCATCCATCGCGACGGGTCGGTAACCGACCTCCAGTTCATCAAGCGGTCAGGGAACTTCACGTTCGATCTCGAGGCGCAGGGCGCCATCGAGGAGGCGGGGCGGTTCGGAGCGTTCGGGCCGCTCCCCGACGGCTGGCCGGCCGACATCCTGTTCGTACGGTTCTACTTCTCGGGGAAGCGCCAGTGAGACCGGCGGACGGGCGGACGGCCGGACGGGCGGTCCGTGGATGCGTCGCCCTGACCCTGTTCCTGTCCGCCAGTCCGCCGGTCCGGCTGTCCGCCCAGGACACCTCCGCGATCGACCGCGGCGTCCGGGTGGGCATCATCTATCGGCCCGGAGTCCGCCCCGGGCTGGTGGTGCTCCCCGCCAAGAACCCGATCCTCGACTCCGTGCGAACCATCATCGCCCGGGACCTGGACTACAGCGATCGGTTCGAGCTCATCACCCTCCCGGGCGGCGATTCGTTACAGGTGAGCACGGTGGCCCCCGGCGCCCCCGCGGCGTCCCGGTCGTCGAGCCGCTCGGCGTCCCCGCCCGAACGCCGCGGCGGGCCCGCATCCGCCGGGCTGAATTACCCGCTGTATCAGGCACTGGGCGCTGACTTCGCGGTGGCCCTCGGAGTGGTGGCCGACAGCGCCGTCGTGACCGTGCATGACGTCGCGGCCGGCGGGGTCCGGCGCGAGTACCGCTCCTGGCTGCCCCCGCTCAAAGACCCGCGGTTCCGTCTCGCCGTGCACCGGCTCTCGGACCGGATCCTCGAGGCGACGCTTGGCCTCCCCGGGGTCGCGGCGACCCGCATCCTGTTCGTAATGGATGGCAAGGTGGACATGATCGATCAGGACGGTGCCGACAAGAAACTCGTGTCCTCGACCGACCGCCAGGCGATGTCGCCGGCGTGGGGATCGGATGGGAAGCGTTTTGCCTACATGGAGTTCTGGGCCGGCCGCGGGCAGCTGTTCGTACAGGACCTCGCAACGGGCAAGCGTGGTCCCGTCGCAACCACGGGACATGCGCTCGATTTCACCCCGGCGTTCTCTCCCGACGGAAAGACTTTGGCGTTCAGCCGTGCCACCGATGAGGGAACCGACATCTACACGGTTAACATCAAGGACAACTGCTGTTTGCAGCGCTTGACCGTGGGGCGCTTTTCAGACAACTTGTCACCGACTTACAGTCCCGACGGCCAGCGGATCGCGTTTGTCTCGACGCGAGCGGGGTCGCCCCAGATCTACGTGATGGCCGCGGATGGGACGGACCAGCAGCTGTTCGCGCCGTTCGATTACGGCGCGACCGGCGCCTCCTTCGCGCCCGACTGGTCTCCCGACGGTCAGTCCGTCGCCTTCCACCGCGACGTCGGGGGAACCTATCAGGTGTTCGTGCTCGACGTGCGGACGCGCGTGGTCCGGCAGCTCACCTCCGTGGGACGGAATGAGGACCCAACCTGGGCGCCCGACAGCCGGCATCTGTGCTTCGTATCGGACCGCGCGGGGTATCGGCAGCTCTGGATTGTTGACGTTGAAACGGGCCGGATCCGTTCGTTGCTGCCGCAGAGCGGCGCGCGGTTGCCGGCCTGGTCTCCACGCATCCCGGAGGCTCCCGCTTCCAACCCTTGAATCCGGAGAGGGCGCAACGATGAAACGGTTCGCATGGCTCGTGCTCGGCGGCCTTGCCGTTGCGGGCGTCGCAGCGTGTGGCGGCGGCCCCAAGCCCCAACCCCCGGCCCCGCAGCCGAACGCGGACTCGGCCGCCGCGGCCGAACAGGCGCGGCGAGACTCGATCGAGCGAGCGCGGCAGGACTCGATCGCGCGGGCGATGGCCGAGGCCGAGCGGAATCGCCGGCAGCGTGAGGCCGACTCGCTTGCCGCCCTCGGGCGCGGCGCCGAAGCGGTGCGCACCCTGCTCGCCACGATGATCCATTTCGACTTCGACAAGGCGAACATCCGCGCCGAAGACGCCGCCGTCCTCGACCAGAAGATCGCGATCCTGCAGGCGAACCCCAATCTGCGGATTCGCGTCTCGGGCCACTGCGACGAGCGCGGGTCGGACGAGTACAACCTGGCCCTCGGCAACCGGCGCGCCACCTCCGCGAAGCAATACCTCGTGAGTCACGGCATCGACGGGGGTCGCGTCGAGACCGTGTCCTACGGTGAGGAGCGGGCGCTCGCGCCGGGGCACGACGAGGCGGCGTGGGCGCAGAACCGCCGCGATGAGTTCGAGATCATCTCCGGCGGCGAGGCGCTGCGCCAGCCGTGACCCCGGAGAGTACGTGTCGCTGCGCGCGTCACCGTTCGTCCTGAGCCTGGGGCTGGCCGCCGGATGCGCCCTGAAGGGGGACGTCCGGAAGGTCGAGCTTCAGGTGCAGGCCCTGCGGTCGGAGCAGGACAAGACGGCCGCCGAGCAGGCGGCGCGCCTCGATTCGCTGCGCCCGCTGTTCGCGGCTCTGCAGCAGGCCCTCACGGCGCAGCAGGCCTATCTGGTGCAAATGCGTGGTGACATGAAAACGGACCTGCTGGCCGTGCAGCAGCAGCTCGTCCAGGTACAGGAGCTGACGGGCCAGAGCCAGCAGCGCCTGAGCGAGCTGCGGGCCCGCATCGAAGAGCGGGCTCAGCAGCCCGTACCCGTGCTCGACACGGGCACCCACGGGGGAGGGGGCGCGGCGCCTCCTGTTGGGCCTTCGGGAAACCCGGCGGGACCCGGTCCCGATCGGATGTACGATCTCTCCCTGCAGCAGTTCCGCCGCGGCAGCCTCGCCACCGCCCGCGTGGGGTTCCGCGAGTTCCTCCGCGTCTTTCCGACCCATGAGCGGGCGGCGGACGCGCTGTTCTACGTCGGCGAGACCTGGGCGCCCGAGAACGCGGACTCCGCGGCGGCGGTGTATCAACAGGTCGTGAAGAGTTATCCCAACTCGCCGCGAGCACCCTCGGCCCTCTACAAACTGGGCCTCCTCGCCGAGCAGCGGGGCGACAAGGCGGCCGCCCGGACCTACTATGCCCGGGTCATCGCCGGTTACCCCCGCTCGGACGAGGCGAACCTCGCGCACGACAAACTGCAGCGCCTCGGGCGGTAGCACGCTTCGGGGTCGGCGTGGCACAGACTCCCGACCGCGCCGAGATGCCGTTCCTCGACCACCTCGAGGAGCTGCGGTGGCGCATTCTCAAGAGCCTCCTGGCCGTGCTGTTGGCGAGCGTGATCGGCTGGGTGATCGTGGAGTACGTGGACGTCATCGGCCTGTTGATGCGTCCCATCGTTCCCCTGCTCCCCGACGGCAAGCTCAAGTTCACCAGTCCGACTGAGCCGTTCCTCATCACCCTCAAGCTGGCCTTCGTCCTGGGCCTGCTGCTGGCTTCGCCCGTCGTGATCTATCAGGCCTGGGCGTTCCTGGCGCCGGCGCTGTACGACCGTGAGAGGCGCCTGATCGTGCCCGCGCTTTCGGTGGGCGTGCTGCTGTTCTTGATCGGGGCCGGCGTGGCGTACCAATGGGTGCTGCCGCACGTCCTGACCATGTTGCTCAGCTTTCAGCGGCAGGCGTTCGCGCCGATCATCACGGCGGGGGAGTATTTCGGGTTCGCGGCGCGGTTCATGATCGCCGTCGGGCTCGCGATGGAGCTCCCGCTGGTGATCGTGATCCTCACCGCCCTGGGACTCGTGACGCCGCAGTTCCTCGGACGCAACCGCCGCTACGCGGTAGCCGTGGCCGCCGTCGCCGCCGCCCTGCTGGCGCCGCCGGACGCGGTGTCGATGATCGTGGGGATCGTCCTGCTGCTGCTGCTCTACGAGGTGAGCATCTGGTGCTCCTGGATCGTGACCCGGCGCCGGGCGCGCGCGGCGCGCGCGGCGAGCATCGCAGGCCTCGTCGGAGTGCTGCTCGCCGGGC
>DATDFP010000136.1:0-10642 GCA_036522535.1 Gemmatimonadales bacterium | reverse complement strand
ACGGGGCGGGCGGGGGGGCGAGCGGCGCGATGAGCGGCAACGCGAGGGCGACGGCCTGATCGAGAACGTGATCTCGATCAACCGCGTCGCCAAGGTTGTGAAGGGGGGCCGGCGCTTCGGCTTCAACGCGCTCGTCGCTGTGGGCGACGGCCAGGGCCACGTGGGCGTCGCCACGGGCAAGGCGAACGAAGTGAGCGAAGCGGTGCGCAAGGCGGTGGAGGGCGCGCGCCGCCGCATGATGGAGGTCCCGCTCACCGTCGGGACGATCCCGCACGAGATCGTCGGCAATCACGGCGCGGGCCGCGTGCTGCTCAAACCCGCGGCCACTGGGACCGGTGTGATCGCGGGCGGGCCGGTGCGCGCCGTGCTCGAGTGCGCCGGAGTCCGGGACATCCTGACGAAGAGCCTCGGCTCGACCAACCCCCACAACATGGTGCGCGCCACGCTCGACGCCCTGGAGCGGCTCACGACCCCCAAGCGGGTGGCGAAAGAGCGCGGCATCGAGGTGGACGCAATCCACTACCGGGCGCGCCAAGAGCTGACGCATGGCTAGGAAGCCGCCGACGCGCAAGTACCGCAAGCGGAAGCGGGGGAGCGACCCTGTCCTGCCGACCGTTGAGCCGGGGGTGGAGCTGCGCATCAGACAGGTGCGATCGGGGATCGGCCATCCGGCCGTTCAGCGACGAACCCTCGAGGCGCTCGGGCTCAAGCACCACCAGGACACGGTCGTGAAGCGGGACCACCCCGCGCTTCGCGGCATGCTCTATCAGGTTCGTCACCTCGTCGAGGTGACGCGCGCGACTCGAGCGGAGTAGGCGATGCCGGCGACGAAGAAGAGGAGGGTGAAGGTGAAGGCGAAGGGCGAGGCCCAAGTGGCGGCGCCCCCGGAGCGGCTCACGCTTTCGGGCCTGCACCCGCCTCCGGGCTCGCACCGGGCGCGCATCCGCAAGGGCCGCGGGCCGGGCTCGGGGATCGGCAAGACGGCCGGGCGGGGGGGCAAGGGACAGACGGCTCGCAGCGGCGGGCAGACCCGTCCCGGGTTCGAGGGCGGCCAGATGCCGCTGATCCGCCGCATCCCGAAGCGCGGCTTCACCAACCCGTTCAAGCAGCCCGCCCAGGTGGTGAACGTCGGCGCCCTCGCGCGGCTCGCCGAAGGGGTCGAGGTGACCCCCGAGACGCTGTTCGGCGCCGGCCTGGTGCGCCGCCCGGACCGCCCCATCAAGCTCCTGGGGATGGGCGAGGTGCCGCGGAGGCTCGCGGTCCGGGGCGTGACGGTTTCCGCCTCCGCCCGGACCAAAATCGAGCAGGCGGGCGGAACGATCGCGAGTTGACCCCGTGACGGCCCCTCATATCCCCAACCTGTTCAAGGTCCCGGAGCTGAAGGAGAAGATTCTCTTCACGCTCCTGTGCCTCCTCGTGTACCGCATCGGGGCGCACATCGCGACCCCGGGCGTCAACGTCCAGGCCCTTGCCGACTTCCTGCGGAACGCGGGGCAGGGCACGCTGTTCAGCCTGTACGATCTGTTCGCTGGCGGCGGCTTCTCGCGCGCCACGGTGTTCGCGCTGGGCATCATGCCGTATATCTCGGCGAGCATCGTCTTCCAGCTCGCCGCGCCGGTGTTCCCGGTGATCGAAAAGATGCAGCGCGACGAGGAGGGGCGGAAAAAGATCACCCAGTGGACCCGCTACCTCACGGTGGTGCTCTGCCTCTTCCAGGCGTACGGGTACGCGCTGTTCGCGGAGCAGCTCCCGGGCGCCGTAGCGCACCCCGGGTGGGGGTTCCGCATGACGACGGTGCTCACCCTCTCCACGGGCGGCGTGTTCATCATGTGGCTGGGGGAGCAGATCACCGAGCGCGGCATCGGCAACGGCGCGAGCCTCCTGATCTTCTTCTCGATCGTCGAGCGGATCTGGCCGGAGACGCTGCGCACGTTCGAGGCGCTCAAGGCGCGCTCGCTCACGCTCCCCGTTCTGCTGCTCGTGCTCGGGATCATGGTCCTCGTCGTGGCGGGCACCGTGGCGGTGACCGTGGCCGCGCGCCGCATCCCCATCCAGATCCCACGCAAGGTGATGGGGCGGGGGCGGATCCGTGAGGGGCAGAAGACCTTCATCCCGCTGCGTATCAACTCGTCGGGCGTGATGCCGATCATCTTCGCGCAGTCGCTCATCATCGTCCCGGGCACGATTGCCACGTTCAGCGGGAACGCGACGCTCAAGCGGCTCGCGGAATATTTCAACGTCACGTCGCCTCTCTACGTCCTGTCGAGCGCGGTGCTGATCATCTTCTTTGCGTACTTCTACACCTCCATCATCTTCAATCCCGTGGACCTGGCGGAGAACCTGAAGAAGCAAGGCGGGTTCATCCCCGGCGTGAAGCCGGGCGCGGCCACCGCGGACTACATCGACGACGTGCTGTCGCGGATCACGCTTCCGGGCGCGCTGTTTCTGACCGTGGTGGCGATGCTCCCGATTGTGGTGTCCAACGTGCTGAATATGCCGTTCGGTTTCGGCGGCACCGCGCTGCTGATCGTGGTCGGGGTGGCGCTGGACACCGTGCAACAGGTGCAGCAGCACCTCCTGCTCCGCCACTACGACGGTTTCATGAAGGAAGGGCGAGTGAAATTCCGGGGCCGCCAGCGGTACGTGTAGGCCGTGTTCATCTTGCTCCTCGGCGCACCAGGCTCGGGCAAGGGCACGCAGGGGAAGATTTTGGCCGAGCGGCTCGGGTTGCCCAAGATCACCACCGGCGACATCCTGCGCGCGGCGGTCCAGGCGGGCACGCGGCTGGGCCGCGAAGCGAAGCGGTACATGGACGCCGGGATGCTCGTCCCCGACGCGGTGATCCTGGGCCTCATCAAGGACGAGCTGGCGAAGCCCGAGGCCCTGCACGGCGCCGTGTTCGACGGGTTCCCGCGCACCGCCGCCCAGGCCCAGCTCGTGGATGAGGTGCTGGCCGAGCGCGGCCAGCGTCTCAACCACGTCCTGCTCCTCGACGTGCCGCAAGAGGAACTCGTCCGCCGCATGGGCGCCCGCGCCACCCAGGAAGGCCGGTCCGACGACACGCCGGAGGCCATCCAGACGCGGCTGCAGGTGTACCAGCGGGACACCGCTCCCCTCATCGCCCACTACGCCGAGCGCGGCATCGTGCACCGGGTGCCGGGCACCGGCACGGTGCAGGAAATCGCGAACGAGATCAAGCTCATCATCGGGCGATGATCACGATCAAATCGCCGCGGGAGATCGAGACGATGGCGGCGGCGGGCCGCATCGTCGCGGCGACGCTCGCACTCGTGCAGCGCCACGTCCGCGCGGGCGTGTCCACGGAGGACCTCGACCGTCTCGCCGAGGAGTTCATCCGCAGCCACCCGGGCGCGCGACCCTCGTTCAAAGGCCTGTACGACTTCCCGGCGACGCTGTGCACCTCCATCAACCACGAGGTGGTGCACGGGATCCCATCGGCGAAGCGGGTGCTCGAGCAAGGCGACCTCCTGAGCGTGGACGTAGGCGTCTGGCTCGACGGGCTCCACGCCGACTCGGCCGCGACGTTTCCCGTGGGCAGTATCGCGCCTCAGGCCGAGCAGCTGCTGCGCGTGACGCAGCAGGCGCTCGCGGCAGGCGTCGCCGCGGCGCGGGCGGGAAACCATGTGGGAGACATCGGGCACGCGGTGCAGCAGGTGGCCGAGGCGGCGGGCTTCTCGGTCGTCCGTGAGCTAGTGGGCCACGGCATCGGGTCCTCGTTCCACGAAGAGCCGCAGATCCCGAACTACGGCAAACCGAAGCGGGGCCCCAGGCTCATGGCCGGGATGACGATCGCCATCGAGCCGATGGTGAACGTCGGCGGCCCCGAGATCCGCACCCTGGACGACAAGTGGACGGTCGTGACGGAGGACGGATCGCTCTCCGCTCACTTCGAGCACACCGTGGCGATCGGGGATAACGGGGGGCTGCCGAGGATTCTGACGGCGGGGGATTCGACTTCTGAGGTGTTAGGTGTTGGGTGCTAGGTGTTAGGGGGCGCTCAATGAACACCTGAGCGCCCGCCCAGCGCACTTTGAGACAGGCGAGCAACCGGCGGAAAGCGCGGCGCTTGAGTGGCTGGAGACTCTCGGTTCACCGCTGCTACTCGTGTCTGAGGCTGACCGCTTTTCGCGCTCCCTTGGAGCGGCCCCATTGAAGCGTGAAGTAGTCCTTCGCGAGGTCATTCAGCTCCGTCAGTCTGCGCGCTCTAAGGAGCGCGGCCCTATTGAAGCATGCCGCGCCCGAGCTACCGTGTTGATCTAGGCCGAGCTCGTCCGCGTCGCTTCCCGGGCATGAACGATGAGATCGCCGGGGGTCCCGCAGGGCGTGTGAGGACCGGCGGTCTCGGCGCCGACGGCGGCCCGCACGCTGCGAACGCCCTGCCGCAGGCGGGCGTCGAGTCCGCCGGTCCGCCAGCGCCCGAAGGGACCCCCGGCGATCTCATCGCCACGGACTTGCGAAGAACGCGGGTCCCCCTTCCCCACGGTGGCGCAGCGACGGCGGCTGTGAATCTTTAGACGCTGACCTTTGCAGCGACCCGACGATGACCCAGCACAAGTTTCTCCTCGACGAATCGCGCCTCCCGAAGGCCTGGTACAACATCAACCCGGACATGCCGGTGCCGCCGGCGCCGGTCCTGCATCCGGGCACCCACGAGCCCGTGACACCGGACTTTCTGGCGGTGCTCTTTCCGATGGGCCTCATCGCACAGGAGGTCAGCCCGGAGCGATGGATCGAGATCCCCGAGCCCGTGCGGGAGGTGTACCGGCTGTGGCGCCCCACGCCGCTGTATCGCGCCCTGCGCCTCGAGCGGGCGCTCGATACGCCGGCGCACATCTACTACAAGTACGAGGGCGTCTCTCCCGTGGGCTCGCACAAGCCCAATACGGCCGTCGCGCAGGCCTTCTACTGCAAGGAGGAAGGCGTCCGGGCGCTCACCACGGAGACCGGCGCCGGACAGTGGGGCAGCGCGCTCGCCATGGCCTGCAGCTTCTTCGGAATCGACCTCGAGGTCTTCATGGTGAAGGTGTCGTATCACCAGAAGCCCTACCGGCGCATCATCATGGAGAACTACGGCGCCACGGTGTACGCCAGTCCGACGGACCGCACCCAGTACGGCCGTCGCGTGCTGGCGGAGGACCCGAAGTCCAACGGCTCGCTCGGGATCGCCATCTCCGAAGCCGTCGAGACGGCCGCGGCCAGCGGCGGGCGCAAGAAGTACAGCCTCGGCTCGGTGCTGAACTTCGTGCTGCTGCATCAGACCGTGATCGGGCTCGAGGCGCTCGAGCAGATGGAGCTGGCCGGCGAGTACCCTGACGTTGTGATCGGCTGCGCCGGCGGCGGCTCGAACTTCGGCGGGTTCGCCTATCCCTTCGTGCGGCACAATCTGACGGGGGGCAAGGCGACCCGAATCATCGCGGTGGAGCCGGCGTCCTGCCCGTCCATGACCAAGGGCCGCTACACGTTCGACTACGGCGACACGGCGGCGATGGCTCCGATCGTCAAGATGTACACGCTGGGCCACACCTTCATGCCGCCCGGGATCCACGCGGGCGGGCTGCGCTACCACGGCATGGCGCCTAGTGTGAGCGCCCTCGTCGCGGGCGGCCACATCGAGGCCCGGGCCGTAAACCAGCTCGCGACGTTCGAGGCCGCCGTCCAGTTCTCCCGTGCCGAGGGGATCATTCCAGCGCCCGAGGCGGCCCACGCGATCCGCGTGGCCATCGACGAGGCCCTGGGCGCGAAGCGCGACGGCGCGAAGCGGGTCATCGCGTTCAACCTCTCCGGCCACGGGCACTTCGACATGGCGGCCTACGACGCCTACCGTCAGGGCAAGCTGGAGGACTACGAGTACCCGGCCGAGCTGGTAGACGAGGCGATGAAGGAGCTGCCGCAGGTACCGGCAGGCGTGGCCTGAAGAAACGTCGGCCCGTTTAGGGTGCCGCGGCCGCGAGCTGCTCGGCTTCCCGGAGCAGGGCTCTCCCCAGCCCCGGCTCCGACAGCGCGGCGACGTTGACCCGTACGTTCTCGAGCGCCCCCACGAGCGCCGCGCGCGCGAGCGCCTCGCCCACCTTCGCGTCCGAGCGCGCGTTCTTGTTCCCCACCGCCCCGATCTCGCCGGCCAGCGCGATCAGCCGTACCGCCGCGCGCGCCGTGGCGAGCGGCGTCTGGGCCGCACCCACCAGCGCTTCGTCCACCGCGCGCGCCCGGCCGGGGTCCTCCCTGGGACGCCGGTAGGCGGCGCTCACCCGGGCATAGGCCGCCGCATCGTCGTCGACTAGGCGGCGGAGCTGGGCGCGGAGCGCCTCCGCTTCGGCCAGGATGGCGGCGACGCGCCCCTCCACGCCCGCGTACGCCTTCCGGCCCGTGGTGAGCCGCGCCACCATCGCGACCAGCGCAGCGGCAAGGGCTCCCGCCAGTGCTGCCGCGCTGCCGCCTCCCGGAGCGGGGGTCCCGCCCGCCAGGTCCTCCAACCAGCCGTCGAGCGTCGGGCCCCGCTCCGCCGCCCGAATCTTCGCCTCGAGCAAGTGGTCTGCGGCGTCCGGGAGCTTCAAGTAGGCCGCGCCGGCCCCTATGATTGCGCGCTCCGGGATCAGACCTACCACCTCGCTCTTGAGGATCTCCACGCCGCGCTCCCGCGCCGCGGCTTCGACCGCGGCGAACACTCTCGCGGGAGGCGTCGTGTCGATGTCGAGCAGATTCATCGATACCTGGGCCTTGCCGTCGACGGCGAACCCCGACGCCTGCACCGCCGGGAGGCCGCCGCTCGACGTCCGGATCCGCTTCGCGATCTCCTTCGCCGCCGCGACGTCGCTCGTGTCGAGGTAGATGTTGTACGCGACGAGGGGCGGGCGCGCGCCGATCGCCGTCACGCCCGCGGTGGGGTGGATGCGCGGGGGTCCGTAATCCGGGGTCACCGCGGCGTCCCTCCCGATCCGCTCACGGAGCCCCTCGAACTCGCCCTTCCGGATGTCCGGGAGCCGCTCCCGTTCGGGCCGGGCGGCCGCCCGGGCGTAGAGATAGATCGGGATCTGGAGCTCCGATGCCGCGCGCTCGGCGAGCCGGCGCGCGAGCCCGACGCAGTCCTCGAGCGTCGCATCCCGAACGGGAACGAACGGGACGACGTCGGTCGCGCCCATGCGTGGATGCTCTCCCTTGTGCTTCGTGAGATCGATCCGCTCCAGGGCGACGCGCATGGCTCGAAACGCCGCCTCGAGGGCGGCCTCGGGCGGCGCCACGAACGTGAACACCGACCGGTGGTGCGAGACGTCGGCCTGGACGTCGAGGAGCTTCACTCCGGGAACGCTCGTGAGGGCGGCCCGGAGCGCGTCGAGGGTCTCCGGGTTCCGGCCCTCGGAGAAGTTGGGGACGCATTCGACCAGGGGGGAGGCCATGAGGAGATCGCCTAAGCCTAGTGCGGAATGCGGAATGCGGAGTGCGGAGTTTCAGAGGAAGCTTCGAACGCCGGCTTGTGCCCCGACCCCAATCCATCAATTCCGCATTCCGCACTCCGCATTCCGCACTTTCGTGATTCCGCACTCCGCACTCCGCACTCCGCATTCGGCTTAATCATGCGCCCCTGAGCGTGTCCAGCAGCCACCCGTGCATCGCCGGGTTGCCGGCGACGACGGAGCCGTGGCGCAGCACGTCTTCCTCTCCGTGGAGCGTCGTCACCACGCCGCCGGCCTCGCGGACGAGCACCACCCCTGCCGCCACGTCCCACGGCGCGAGCGAAGGCTCCCAGAATGCGTCGAAGCGCCCGGCCGCGACGTCGACGAGGTCCAGCGCGGCCGAGCCCGCGCGCCGGACCCCGCTCGACGCCCGCACCACCGCCCCGAGCTGGCGCAGATACCGCTCGAATCCTTCCAACCGCTTGAACGGAAAACCCGTGCCGACCAGTGCGTGTTTCGGCTCGGCCAGCGTCGAGACTTTGAGCGCGGTGTCGCCAAGCCACGCGCCCTGGCCCGTTGCGCCCCAGTAGGTCAGGCCTCGCGGCACGTCGCTGACGACTCCCACGCGCAGCGCCCCACGCACCAGCGCTCCGATCGACACCGCGTACTGCGGATAGCCGTGCAGGAAATTCGTCGTGCCGTCCAGTGGATCCACGATCCACACCACGTCGCCCGATGGGGCCGCGCCGGGCGTCAGCTCTTCGCCGAGCACGGTCGATCCGGCCACGGCGCCGGTGAGCGTTTCGGCGATCAGTCGCTCCGCCGTGCGGTCGGCATCGGTCACGAAATCGTGTCGGCCCTTCTCGACCCATTGCCCGGGCGCCGCAGGCGTGATGCCGCGGAGGTAGTCGGCGGCGCGCTCGGCCGCTGCTTTGGCGACATCGACTAAGTCTTTGAGTTCTCGCACCTTGCGGCGCCCCACCCCAACGTCGTAGGTTCTGACCCCTATGGCGCGCGTCTTTTCCGGCATCCAGCCCTCCGGGGAGTTGCACATCGGCAACTACCTCGGCGCGGTACAGAACTGGGTCCGGCTCCAGCACCAGCACGACTGTCTGTTCTCGGTCGTGGACCTGCACGCCATCACGCAGCCGTACGAGCCGGCCGCCCTGGCGCAGCGGACGCTCGACATGGCGATCTCGCTTTACGCCGTCGGGCTCGACCCGGAGCGCTGCATCGTATTCGTGCAATCGCACGTCCCGGAGCATACCGAGCTGAACTGGCTCCTCACTACCGTGACACCGCTCGGGGAGCTCGAGCGACAAACCCAGTTCAAGGACAAGTCGCAGCGCCAGGAGAGCGTACCGGCGGGCCTGCTCAACTACCCCGTCCTCCAAGCCGCCGATGTGCTGCTGTACGAGGCCACGCTCGTCCCCGTCGGGGAGGACCAGCTCCAGCACCTCGAGCTGATGCGGGAGATCGCGCGCCGCTGGAACTCCCGCTTCGCGAACGAGCGGGCCGCCGAGCTGGGGGAGGGCTTCGGGTTCCCCGAGCCCCAGGCCCTGCTCTCGACGGCGAAGCGCGTCCTCGGGCTCGACGGCCAGGCCAAGATGTCGAAGAGCCTGGGGAACACGATCGGCCTCTTCGAAGCACCGGAAACGATCTGGGAGAAGCTCAAGCCCGCCGCGACCGATCCCGCCCGCGTGACCCGCCGTGATCCCGGCAACCCTGATATCTGCAACATCTTCACGATCCACCAGGGCTTCTCGCCTCCGGACACGCAGGCGCTGGTGGCGCACAACTGTCGTACCGCCGGTTGGGGATGCCTCGACTGCAAGCGGGTGCTTGCGGACAATATGATAGCCGCGCTCACTCCGCTGCGCGAGCGGGCGCAGGAACTCCGGAGCCAGCCGCAACGCGTGGGGGAGACGCTGCGCGCCGGTGCCGCCAAGGCGCGCGCGATCGCCCGCCGGACCATGGAGCGCGTGCGACGGCGCATGGGGCTCCTGGAAGGGGCGCAGGCGTGACCCAGGAGCTCGTCGGTCGTATCGTGGAGGTGCTCCGCCTCCAGCTGTTGTTGCAGCTCACCCTGGCGGTCCTTCTCGGAGGCGTCGTCGGTTTCGAGCGCGAGGTCAGCGGGAAGCCCGCGGGCCTGCGCACCAACATTCTGATCTGCGTGGGCGCGGCGCTGTTCACCACATTGTCGTTCACCTTGTCGCTGGGCCGGGGCGACCCCGCCCGCGTCGCCGCCCAGATTCTGCCCGGAGTGGGCTTCATCGGCGCGGGAACCATCCTGCACACCCGGGGCTCCGTCACGGGCCTGACCAGCGCCGCCACGATCTGGGTCGTGGCTGCGATCGGAATGGCGCTCGGCGCCAGGGCGTACACGGAAGCGATCGGCGCCACGCTCCTCGTCGTGGCCGTGCTGCAGGGCCTGCGCCACGTCGAGCGGTTCGTGGGGCGCTCGTCCGCCCGCAGCCACCTCCTCATCCACGCGAAGCCCGAGCCGACCGCGCTGGAAGAGCTCGAGGCGCTGGTGCGGCAGGCTGGGCTCGAGGTCGAGCGCGCATCGTCCCGACGCGAGAACGTGGATCTCGTGGTCGAATTCGAGCTGCGCGGGCCCAAGCGCCTGCACGACCAGCTGCTCGTGAGCGTGGTCCGCCATCCGGCCGTGCGGACCGTCTCGACGGGGGAGTGACGCGGCGTCTCGTAATCGATCTCGCCTCGCCGCGCCTCGCGTGGCGGGCGCCGCCTTCCGTGGTGCAGGCGATCCGTCAAGCCCTCGGGGGCGGGTGGGAGGTGGTGGAGGTCCGCGCTCCAGCCCCTTCGGACGGCGATGGAGGGTCGGGCAGCGCCGAGGCGGTCGAGGCCGTCCGGGGCGCCGAAGTCTATTTCGGCTACGGCGTGCCGCCGGGGGTCGCGCAGGCGGCGCGCGCCACCCTCCGCTGGGCCCACAGCGGTGCAGCGGGCGTCGCCGCGAGCCTGCCGCACCTCAGGGGCACGAGCCTCGTCCTCACCAACTCGGCTGCCCTGCATGCGGAGCCGATCGCCGACTGGGTGATCGCGGCGATCGCCTACTTCGCGAGGGGGCTCGACCGGATGCGCGAGGCTCAGCTCCTGGAGCGGTGGGCGAAGGATGAGTTCGCCGACTTCGGGGTTCCGGTGCGAGAGCTCGGCGAGTTGCGCGTCGGAGTGCTCGGACTGGGGGGCATCGGCAGCGCCGTGGCGCGGCGGGC
>DATDFP010000135.1:0-10370 GCA_036522535.1 Gemmatimonadales bacterium | reverse complement strand
CCGGTACGGCAGCGCCCGGAGGGATCTCGCGGTGCGCTCCGCGTCGAGCCGCTCGGCAGCGCCCGGCGCGCCGAGACCACGCCGCACCAACGCGCCCTCTGGAACCCACCGACGCCGTGCCAATAGTCAACGCACTCCTGGGACGCCACACGAGCCGCTGGTCAACGATTGTCGGCGCTCCCTGTGCGCGGCTGAAGCCGCGGCTCGGCCCTGCCCGCTGAAGCGGCGGTTACCAGTCGGTGACACCACTGTGACAGATCCGTCACACCCGCGCCCTAGCGTCAGCGGGGTGAAGCCACCTGAAGCCGCGAAGCCACATGCTTGCGGGTAGCCCTGCTCAGCGAATCCTCGTCGTGGACGACGAGCCCGATATCACCGCCCTCGTCGCGTACCACCTCGTCATGGCAGGGCATCGGGTCGCTACGGCGCCGAGCGGTCGCGACGCGCTCGAGGCGGCGCGCGAAGAGCGGCCGGCGCTGATCGTCCTGGATCTCACGCTCCCCGATCTCTCAGGGCTCGACGTGATCGCCGAGCTGCGGCGTCGCGACGAGACGCGCGAGATCGGGGTCCTGTTGCTCACCGCCCGCCACGACGAGGGCGACGCCATTCGCGGCATCGCGCTGGGCGCCGACGATTACCTGGTGAAACCGTTCTCTCCACCGGAACTCGTGCTGCGAGTGGGCGCTCTCCTCCGCAGGCTCCGCTCGGCGACGCTCGTGACCCGCGGCTGCCTGACCGCCGGGCCGATCCTGCTCGACACGATGGCGCGCCGCGTGTTGGTGAACGGCGTGGAGATTCGCTGTACTACGACCGAATTCAAGCTGCTCCGCGCGCTGATCGAGCGCGAAGGCAGCGTGCAGAGCCGCGCTCAGCTACTCGAGACAGTGTGGAAGGTGGAGCCGCACCTGCGCACCCGCACCGTCGACATGCATCTGCAGCGGCTGCGCCGCAAGCTGGGTGACGCGGGCCGGTGCATCGAGACCGCCCGCGGCGCCGGGTATCGCTTCCGGCGCAGCGAGTCACGAGCGCATCACTGATCCTAGCAAGACGGACGCCGTTTCCTTGCCCCCGCCGTTACCGACTTGTTACATGGGCCGTTACCCCGACGTGACGGGCGTTGGCTTCATTAGCCGCTGCGATGACGCAACACCTCCACCTCTCAGGCGTCTGGCCGATTGGGCGACGAAGCATGATGCGGGCGAACGCTAGCTATTGCGTCCTCCCCGTCGCCCGGCGATGCTCATTTGCACTGAGCCCAAGCACGACCCCAGGTACAATTCACCAACCATCAGCACAGAGGATTCTCGATATGACCTTGTCGCATCGCTGGGTCGTGGGCCCCGCGCTTGTCCTCGCCCTAGCTTCCGCCCCGCTCGCCGCGCAGGCTCCGCAGCCGCCGCAGGTGACGGTGGGCGGAGTCGTCTATGGACAATACCTATACCAGTTGAAGGACAGCTTGGGAGCAGGGCACCAGAACCAGTTCTCCGTCCAGCGCGCCTACGTCAACGTGATCGGCAGGTTCTCGGGTGGCATCCAAACGCGCGTGACGGCGGATATCCAGCCCGCTGCAGCAGGAAACCAAGTCTTCCGGCTCAAGTACGCGTACGCCGGGTGGACACCGGCCGGCAGCGCCCTCACCTACAAGCTTGGCCTGCTGCATACCCCGTGGCTCGACTGGGAGGAGGCGCTGTGGGACTACCGCATGCAGGGAACGATGGCGCTCGACCGCAACGGGTACCTCACGGCCGCCGACTTCGGCGCAGGGGTGGACGGCAAGTGGAAGGACGACCAGGTCAACGGCCAGTTCACCGTCGTGAATGGTGAGGGCTACAGCGGTAGCGGCGCCGCGGGCGACAAGCGCAAGGACGTGCAGGCACGGGTCTCCGTCCGCGTGCTCAACACCGACGACAACAGCCGCGTCGGCGGGCTCCGCCTCACCGGCTACGCCGGCCTGGGCAAATACACGGGAGGCGGCGACCGCAACCGGTTCGTCGGCTTGCTCTCCTACCGCTCGAAGGAGGTCACCCTGGCCGGGGAGTTCGCGTCGACGAAAGACACGCTCGCCCCGGTGGGCGGAAGCCCGAACGCGACCGGCCGCACCATCAGCGGGTTCGGCGTCTACCACGTTCCCAAGAGCGGCGTTGCATTCGTCGCGCGCGTGGATGTCGTGGATCCGAACACGAGCGTCGACAACGATCGGCAAACGCGCGTCATCGGGGGCATCTCCTATCAGGTGTCACCTAACCTGCGCGTGCTCGCGGACGTCGACAACCTCTCTTACCAGGCCACCCCGACCGCCGCGCAGGACGGCACGCGGTCGCGAGGGCTCTTCCAGATGCAGTTCACGTTCTAACCATGATCGAGGTACTCACCATGACGAAGTCTTCTCTAATCGCGCTCGCCGCGACCCTGGCGCTCGCCGCTCCGGCAGCCGCCCAGGTGAAGCTCAACGGCGCCGGCGCGACGTTCCCGAACATCATCTATCAGGACTGGATGCTGACCTACAACAAGGCGCATTCCGACGTCCAGCTCAACTACCAGTCCATCGGCTCGGGCGGCGGGATCCGCCAGTTCTCCGACGGCACCGTGGACTTCGGCGCGAGCGACGCTCCGATGTCGGACTCGGCGATCGCGGCGATTCAGGGTAACGTGCTCCACATCCCGACGGTGCTCGGCGGCGTGGTCCCGACGTTCAACCTGCCGGACGTGACCACGACCCTGCGGTTCACGCCCGACGTGCTCGCGGACATCTTCCTGGGCAAGATCACGAAATGGAACGACGCGCGCATCGCGTCGGTGAACCCGGGCGTCAAGCTGCCCGACATGGACATCGTCGTGGTGCACCGCTCCGACGGCTCCGGCACCTCGTTCATCTGGACAGACTACCTCTCCAAGGTCAGCCCGGACTGGGCCCAGAAGGTCGGTAAGGGAGCGTCACTGAACTGGCCCGTCGGGCTCGGCGGCAAGGGGAACGAGGGCGTCACCGCCACCGTGAAGCAGACCCCGGGCGCCATCGGCTATGTGGAGCTCGGCTACGCGATGATCAACAAGCTCCCCGCCGGCGCCGTGCGCAACAAGGCCGGCAATTTCATCACGCCGGCCCTCGAGAGCGTTACGGCCGCGGCCGCCGGAGCGATGACCTCGATGGACCCCAACACGGACTTCCGCGTGTCGATCACGAACCCGGACGGTGACAAGGCGTACCCCATCGCCAGCTTCACGTGGCTCCTGATCCACAAGCAGTACGACGACGCAGCCAAAGCCGGCGCGCTCGTGAAGTTCGTCTGGTGGGCCGAGACGGACGGGCAGTCGCGCCCGAGCGAGCTCGGGTACGCGGCCCTGCCCAAGCAGCTGCGGCCGTGGATCGAGGCGCGGCTGAAGACGATCACGGCCGGCGGCAAGCCGGTATGGAAAACAACGGCGGCCCGGTAACCGGCCCCCGGGGCACCCCCGCCGGGCGAGCTTCGCCGGCGGGGGTGTTTTTCCGCACCGCTCGCTCCGTTACAGCCCCGTGACGGACGGCGGGTAGCTTTCGGAGCGTATGACGACGTTGCCCATCGAACCCGCGCCTGCCGCCTCCGCGGACGCCCGCCCCGCGCCGGTGCATCGCCGGCGGCGGATGCTTTCGGCGGTGAACATCGGCGACCGGCTCTACCAGGTCGTCCTGACGTGCCTGGCGCTCACGCCGCCGCTCTTGCTCTTGACCCTGCTCGCCGAGCTCGCGGTGAGCGCGTGGCCTGCGATCAAACGGTTCGGGTTTCCCTTCCTCTGGACCTCCGTCTGGGACCCCGTGGCAGAGGTGTTCGGCGCGGCGCCGATGATTTTCGGAACGCTGGCGTCGTCGCTGCTCGCGCTCCTGATCGCCGTGCCCCTGGCGCTGGGCGTCGCCATCTACCTGACGGAGTTCGCCCCGAAGTGGCTGCGCCAGCCGATCGCCTTCCTCGTGGAGATGCTCGCGGCGATCCCGAGCGTGGTGTACGGGTTGTGGGGGATCTTCGTGCTGATCCCCTTCCTGCGGAGTTACGTCGTGCCGCCGCTGCGGGCGACACTGGGCTGGCTGCCGTTCTTCGGCGGCGTGTTCTACGGCAACTCGCTACTCGCGGGCGGGATCATCCTCGCCATCATGATCGTTCCCTACATCGCCGCCGTGTCGCGCGAGGTGCTGCTCGCCGTCCCGGCCAGCCAGCGGGAGGCGGCGCTGGGGATGGGCGCGACCCGGTGGGAGGCGGTCCGCACCGCGGTGGTACCCTACGGGCGCACCGGGCTCGTCGGCGCCGTCATCCTGGGCCTGGGTCGGGCGCTGGGCGAGACGATGGCCGTGACGATGGTGATCGGCAACCGCCACGACATCGGCGTCTCGGTGCTGCAGCCCGCGTACACGATGGCGGCGGCGCTCGCCAACGAGTTCAGCGAAGCCACCACCAACCTCTACCTCTCCGCGCTGTTCGAGGTCGGGTTGATTCTCTTCGTCATCACCGTCGTGGTGAACGCGCTGGCGCGTCTCTTGATCTGGCGCGTCGCCCGTGGCACGGCCGTCGGGAGCCGCGCGCTGTGAGGCCCTCCAGCCGGCGCCGCCACGTCACGAGCGCCCTGATGACGGGCCTCGTCGCCGTGCTCTCGTTCACGGCCGTCCTCGCGCTCGTCCTCATCCTCGCGGATCTGATCGCCAAGGGCGCTTCGTCGCTCGACTGGAACTTCTTCACCAAGAGCCCCGTCGCCGCCGGGGCAAGCGGCGGGGGGGTCGCGAACGCCATCGTCGGGACCGGGATCATCGTGGGGCTCGCCGCGCTCATCGGACTCCCGGTCGGCATCGGCACGGGCCTCTACCTCGCCGAGTACGGCTCCGGGCGCCTCGGCTGGATCGTGCGGTTCGTCGCCGACGTGCTCAACGGCACGCCGTCCATCGTGATCGGGATCTTCGCCTGGAGCTGGCTGGTGAAGCCGATGGGTCGGTTTACCGCGCTGGCGGGAAGCGTGGCGCTCGCCGTGCTCATGATCCCGATGATCGCGCGCACCACCGAAGAGATGGTGCGATTGGTGCCGCACTCGCTTCGCGAGGCGGCGCTGGCCCTCGGCTACGCCCGCTGGCGCACCTCGCTCCGCATCGTCGCGCGAACCGCCCTGGCCGGCATCGTCACCGGATGCCTGGTCGGCATCGCGCGCATCGCGGGCGAGACCGCGCCGCTGCTCTTCACCGCGCTCGGCAACCTCAACTTCACGGTGAGCGTCGGCCAGCCGATGCAGACCCTCTCGCTCCAGATTTACCAGTACGCCTTAGGGCCGTTCGACGAGTGGCACCGTCTCGCGTGGGCCGCCGCGCTGGTGCTCATGGGGCTGGTGTTGGTCCTCGCGGTCGGCGCCCGCTGGGCGATCCGGCAACGCAATGGCGCAGCCCGCTGACGCCCTGCTACAGCTCGAGACCGTGCGGCTCACGGCGTTGTTCGGCCCCCGCGCCGTCGTCAAGGACGTCTCGCTCATGTTTCCCAAGCACAGCGTGAGCGCGATCATCGGCCCATCGGGGTGCGGGAAGAGCACCTTCCTGCGCTGCCTCAACCGTATGCACGAGCTGTCGGAAGGGGGCTGGGTGACGGGACGGGTGCTCCTCGATGGAGCGGACATCTACGACGAGCGGGTGGACCCCGTGCAGCTGCGGCGCCGGATCGGGATGGTGTTCCAGCGCCCCACGCCCTTCCCCACGATGTCGATCTACGACAACGTCGCCGCGGGGTTGCGGGTCAATGGCTCTCGCGGCCGGGGGGAGCTGGACGACGCGGTCGAGCGCGCGCTGCGCCAGGCGGCCCTGTGGGACGAGGTGCACGAGCGCCTGCGCCACAGCGCGCTCGCGCTCTCAGGGGGCCAGCAGCAGCGCCTCTGCATCGCCCGGGCCCTCGCGCCCCAGCCCGAGGTCCTGCTCCTCGACGAGCCGACGGCCTCGCTCGACCCGTCAGGCACCCAACGGATCGAGGAGCTGTGTCACGAGCTGAAGAAGGCGTATACCATCGTGATCGTCACCCACAACCTGCAACAGGCCGCGCGCGTGTCCGACTATACGGCATTCTTCTTTCTCGGCGAACTGGTCGAGGTCGCCCGCACCGAAGACCTGTTCACCAAGCCTGCCAAGGAGCAGACGGAGGCTTACATTACCGGGAGATTCGGATGACCGTGGTCGGACAGGCGGACCGCCGGACGGCCGGACAAGAGCGAGGCAATCACAGTCCGCCCGTCCGCCCCAGCAGTCTGCCCATCATCGACGTGCAGGACTACAACTTCTGGTACGGCGCCATGCAGGCGCTGTTCGACCTGAGCTTCACCATCCCGCGCCGGGCGGTGACGGCGCTCATCGGACCGTCCGGCTGCGGCAAGAGCACGTTCCTGCGCTCGATCAACCGGCTGAACGAGCTGATCCCGCGCACCCGCCACACGGGCGACATCCTGCTGGAAGGCGTGTCCGTGTTTTCGCGCGAGACCGATCCGGTGGAGCTGCGCCGGCGCGTGGGGATGGTGTTCCAGCAGCCCAACCCGTTCCCCAAGACGATCTTCGACAACGTGGCCTACGGACCCCGCATCAACGCGACCTGTCGCGAGCGCGAGATGCCCGAACGGGTCGAGCGCGCCTTGCGGCAGGCCGCCCTGTGGGACGAAGTGAAGGATCGCCTGCAGGCAGTGGCGACGAGCTTCTCGGGCGGCCAGCAGCAGCGGCTTTGCATCGCCCGCGCGCTGGCGAACGAGCCGGAACTGCTTCTCATGGACGAGCCCTGCTCGGCGCTCGACCCCGCCGCCACCCAGCGTATCGAAGAGCTAATGGTCGAGCTCAAGCAGACGTATTCGATCGTCATCGTGACGCACAACATGCAGCAGGCGTCCCGCGTCTCCGACTTCACGGGCTTCTTCTACCTCGGCCGTCTGATCGAATTCGGCGACACGAAGCAGATCTTCAGCCGGCCGTCGGACGAGCGGACGGAGGCCTACATCACGGGGAGGTTCGGTTGAACCAGCAGCCCGACGCCCTTGGGCGGAACGCGGGGCGCCACCCCGAGGTCCGCCGCCACTTCCACGACGAACTGTCGGAGCTCAAGGCAAAGCTCCTCACCATGTCGGCCAATGCCCAGGAGGCCCTGGACATCGCCGTGGATGCCGCCCTCACGGGCAACGATGAGCTCGCCGCGCAGGTCATCGCCGGAGATCGCACCGTCGACGCTCTCGAGCTCGAGATCGAGGAAACGGTCCTCGACCTGCTCGCGACCCAGCAGCCGATGGCGCGGGATCTTCGGCTCCTGCTCGCCGCGATGAAGATCGCCAACGACCTCGAGCGCGTGGGCGACCACGCGGTCAACATCGCGGAGTCCGCCGAGCGGCTCCACAGGAACCGGCTGCTGCTCGCGCCCGAGCACGAGCTCGCGGAAATGGCGCGCCAGGCGCGCGCTATGCTTTCGGGGGCGCTGGACGCCTTCGTGCGTGGGGACGCGCAGCTCGGCCGCGAGATCTGCCGCCAGGACGACGGCGTGGACGCTCTGCGGAACTCGGTGTTCCGCGTCCTGCTGACCCACATGATGGAGGACCCGCGCTCGATCGGACCGGCGATGCAGCTCTTCCTCGTGAGCCGGAATCTGGAGCGCGTGGCGGACCTCGCGACGAACATTGCGGAAGACGTCGTGTTCCTGGTGGAAGGGAAGACGATCAAGCATCACGCCGAAGAAGCGCCCCCGCCCGACGCCGCTCCAGAAAGTCCGGATTCGCGAACAGCTTGACGAGGAGCAGGCCGGTCAGGAAGCCCCCGACGTGCGCCCACACGGCGACGCCCCCTTCCGTAGGCGAGAGGGCGCCCACGGCGCCCATGAGCAGCTGCAGCACGAACCAATAGCCGAGCATCACGTACGCCGGCAGGGTCACGGTCGTCACGAAGAACCCCAGAGTCACGAGCGTGTGCACCCGCACGCGCGGGTACAGCAGCGTGTAGGCTCCCATCACCCCGCTGATCGCGCCGGAAGCGCCGACCATGGGCACGACAGAGCGCGGGGTGACGAGCATCTGGGCTGCCGCAGCCGCCACACCGCACAACAGGTAGAACGCGACGAAGCGCGCGTGCCCCATCGAGTCCTCGATGTTGTTCCCGAACACCCAGAGAAACCACATGTTGCCGATGATGTGAAACCAGCCGCCGTGCGTGAACATCGACGTGAGGACGGTCCACCAGTGCGGGTCCGCCGTCAGCACGCAGCGCACGCCGGGGCCGAGCGGCACCGCTGTCCCAGGCGGTACGGTGCGGAGCACTTCTCCGGGGATGAGGCCGAGTTGGCAGACGGAGCGGGCGAGTGGCTCGTCCGCGCCGAAGCCCTGGACGAGGAACCAGACCATCGTGTTCAGCGCAATAATGCCCAGCGTGACGACCGGGCTCAGCTCGGTCGGGTTCTCGTCTTTGTAGGGAAACATTCGGCAAAAGATAGCTTCCTATCTGCCTTTTTGGCATCTTTACTAGGCACGCGCCTTGCTTCTGCGACGAGCGGTTGAATTCGGGCATCACCCTCATGCGAAGGAGTTGTCGTCATGGCTGAGAAGATCATCGGCATTGACCTCGGGACCACCAACTCGGTGGTGGCCGTCATGGAGGGCGGAGACCCCGTCGTCATTCCCAATGCCGAAGGTGGGCGTGTGACGCCGTCCGTGGTCGCGTTCACGAAGGACGGCGAGCGACTCGTGGGCCAGGTGGCCAAGCGTCAGGCCGTGACCAACCCGCAGAACACGGTGTTCTCGATCAAGCGTTTCATGGGGCGGCGGATGGGAGAGGTGACGGAAGAGATCAAGCGCGTCCCGTACAAGGTGAGTGAGGGGCCGAACGGGCTCGCGTCCGTGGAGATCCAGGGCAAGCGCTACACCCCGCCCGAGATCTCGGCGATGATCCTCCAGAAGATGAAGCAGACGGCGGAGGACTACCTCGGTCACAAGGTCGAGAAGGCCGTGATCACCGTCCCCGCCTATTTCAACGACTCGCAGCGCCAGGCGACGAAGGACGCCGGCAAGATCGCCGGGCTCGACGTGGTCCGCATCATCAATGAGCCCACGGCGTCGGCGCTCGCCTACGGCCTCGACAAGAAGAAGGAAGAGAAGGTCGCGGTCTACGACCTGGGCGGCGGCACATACGACATCTCGATTCTCGAGCTCGCCGAGGGCGTGTTCGAGGTGAAGTCCACGAACGGCGATACGCACCTCGGCGGCGACGATTTCGACGCGCGCATCATGGAATGGCTGGTGTCCGAATTCAAGCGCGACCAGGGAATCGATCTCTCCAGAGATCCGATGGCCCTGCAGCGCCTGAAGGAAGCGGCCGAGAAGGCGAAGATGGAGCTGTCGACCGTGATGCAAACGGAGATCAACCTCCCCTTCATCACGGCGGACCAGTCGGGCCCGAAGCACCTGAACATCACGCTCACCCGCGCGAAGCTCGAGCAGCTGGTGGACGACCTCGTCGGCCGCACCATCCCGCCGATGGAACAGGCATTGAAGGACGCCGGGCTCAAGGCCTCGGACATCGACGAGGTGATCCTGGTCGGGGGCCAGACACGGATGCCCAAGGTCCAGGAGATCGTCCAGAAGTTCTTCGGGAAGGAGCCGCACAAGGGCGTCAACCCGGACGAAGTCGTGGCGATCGGGGCGGCGATCCAGGGCGGCGTGCTGGCGGGCGAGGTGAAGGACGTATTGCTGCTCGACGTCACGCCCCTCTCGCTGGGCATCGAGACCCTGGGCGGGGTCACGACCGTGCTCATTCCGCGCAACACGACGATCCCGACGAAGAAATCGGAGATCTTCTCGACCGCGGAGGACAACCAGACCACGGTCGAGATTCACGTGCTGCAGGGCGAGCGTCAGATGGCGATTGACAACCGGACGATCGGCAAGTTCCAGCTCACCGGGATTCCACCCGCGCCGCGCGGGGTGCCGCAGATCGAGGTCACGTTCGACATCGACGCGAACGGCATCCTGCACGTGTCCGCGAAGGACAGGGCGACCGGCAAGGAGCAGAAGATCCGAATCGAGGCTTCCTCGGGCCTCGGTGACAAAGACATCGATCGCATGGTCAAAGATGCGGAGGCGCACGCGGCCGAGGACAAGCGGCGGCGCGAAGAGATCGAGCGGCGCAACCGCCTCGATACGCTGGTGTATGAGGTTGAGAAAAACTCGAAAGACTGGACCAACAAGCTCGATGGCTCGCTCAAGTCGCGCCTCGACGGCGCCGTGGACGGCGCCAAGCAGGCGCTCCGGAGCGGCAACCCGGACGAAATATCCCGGGCCCTGGATGAGCTGCAGCAAGCCTACTCGGCGGCGGGGGCGTCGCTGTACGCGGCGCAGCGTAGGCCTGCTGCAGCTCGTCCAGG
>DATDFP010000134.1:0-5014 GCA_036522535.1 Gemmatimonadales bacterium | reverse complement strand
CCCGGCCGCCGCGGCAGTCGACAGCCAGGAGGATGAGAAGGATCGGCGCGCTGAGCTGCCACGTGCGTCTGGTCATCGCTGTCATCGCTGCTCCTCGAGTGCTTGCCGCGCACAAGATAACCGGGGTGAAGGGTCCCGACGAGCCGCGGGTAGCTGGTCCCTAACCAAGATCGGAGAGCCTCGACAGATTTTGAACGATGAGCGGGAGGTCGAAGGCCTTGATGATCCTGCTGGGCGGCGCCATCGCCGCCCGTGCTGCGGCGCAGATGCCCGCCTATCTGAACCAGGACCTGCCGTTCGACGAACGCGTGAACGACCTCGTGGCCCGCATGACGCTCGAGGAGAAGGTCTCGCAGATGACGGACGTCGCGCCGGCGATTGAGCGGTTGGGAATCCCCGAATACAACTGGTGGAACGAGGCGCTGCACGGCGTCGCGCGCTCCGGTCTCGCGACCGTGTTTCCGCAGGCGATCGGCCTCGCCGCGACGTGGGACGACTCCCTCATCTACCGGATGGCGGCCGTCGTCTCGGACGAGGCGCGCGCCAAACACCACGAATACGTCCGCGCCGGAAGCCGCCAGCGGTATCAGGGCCTCACGTTCTGGTCGCCCAACATCAACCTGTTCCGCGATCCGCGCTGGGGCCGCGGGCAAGAGACGTACGGGGAAGATCCGTTCCTCACCGGGCGCTTGGCGGTGCAGTTCATCCGAGGCCTGCAGGGTGACGACCCGAAATACTTGAAGACCGTCGCCACCGTGAAGCACTTCGCGGTGCACAGCGGGCCCGAGCCGGAGCGCCACCGTTTCGACGCCGTGGTCAGCGAGCGCGACCTGCGCGAGAGCTACCTGCCGCACTTCGAGATGGGGATCCGCGAAGGCGGCGCGTACTCGCTGATGTGCGCTTACAACCGCGTCGATGGCAAGGCCGCCTGCGGCAGCGACATGCTGCTCAAGGACATCTTGCGCGGCGAGTGGGCGTTCTCGGGCTACGTGGTGTCCGATTGCGGGGCGATCGACGACATGTATCTGCGCCACAAGGTGGTCCAAACCGCGGCCGAAGCGGCGGCGCTCGGAGTCAGGACCGGCACCGACCTGGACTGCGGCCGCGTCTACCCGAACCTGGTCGCGGCGGTGCGGGAGGGGCTCGTCACGGAGCGGGAGATCGACATGTCGGTCAGGCGACTGTTCCTGGCGCGGTTCAAGCTCGGCATGTTCGACTCGCCGGATCGGGTGCGCTGGGCCGAGATCCCCTACAGCGTGCTCGATCAGTCGGCGCACCGGGACCTGGCGCGGCAGGTCGCCCGAGAGTCCATAGTGCTCTTGAAGAACGCCGGCGGCGTGCTTCCCTTGCGCAAGGACCTCCGCACCCTCGCCGTCATCGGGCCGAACGCGGATCAATGGCGCATGCTGCTCGGGAACTACAACGGGATCCCGAGAGATCCGGTGACGCCGTTGAGGGGCATCCGTGAGGCCGTCGGAGCCGGGACGCGCGTGCTCTACGCGCGCGGGGCCGACCTCGCCGACGGCTTCCCCGTGCTCGAGGTCGTGCCGCCCACGGCGCTCCTCACCGAGGGGGGAAGGCCGGGTCTCGACGTCGCCTACTTTACGAGCCGGACGATGGAGGGCGCCGCCTTCGCCACCGGCAGCGACACCACGCTCGACGTCAACTGGCAGGACGGCGCGCCGCGCGAGGGGCTCAACCCCGACGACTTCGGGGTCCGCTGGACCGGCACGCTCCGGCCCCCCCGGAGCGGCACCTACCGGCTCGGCCTCATCGGCACGGTGAAGTTCCAACTATTCCTCGACGACAGCATGGTCGTTCGGTCGGTGTATCCGACGCACGACGACGAGTTCCCGGACCCGCGGCTCGCGCAGACCGAACCGTTCCAGCTCGAGGGGGGCAAGAGCTACCGAGTGCGAGTGGATGCCCAGGAGTCGTACGGCGAGGCGCAGCTCCAGCTTCTGTGGTCGACCCCGGGGGAAGCGCTCGAGGCCGAAGCGGTGACGGCGGCGCAGCAGGCGGACGCGGTGGTGCTCTTCCTCGGCCTGACGCCGCGTCTCGAGGGCGAAGAAATGCCGGTCGAGATCGAGGGCTTCCGTGGCGGCGACCGCACCCGGATCGATCTCCCGGGCGCGCAGCAGCGATTGCTCGAGCGCATCGCGGGCGTCGGCAAACCCACGGTGCTGGTGCTGCTCAACGGGAGCGCGTTGGCGGTGAACTGGGCGCAGCAACACCTCCCGGCGATCGTCGAGGCGTGGTATCCCGGGCAGGCCGCCGGCACCGCGATCGCGGACGTTCTCTTCGGTGATTACAGCCCCGGCGGCCGGCTGCCCGTCACGTTCTATTCGAGCGCCGACGACCTGCCGCCGTTCGAGGACTATCGCATGGCGGGGCGGACGTACCGCTTCTTCAAGGGCACGCCGCTCTATCCGTTCGGCTACGGCCTGAGCTACACGACGTTCAAGTACAAGAACCTGCGCACCAGCGCCCGAACGCTCCCGGGCGACGGCACGATCACGGTGCGCGTAGAGGTGACGAACACGGGCCGGCGCGCGGGAGACGAAGTCGTGCAGCTCTACGTTCGGCACCTCGGCTCCGCGGTCGAGCGGCCGAACAGGGACCTGCGGGGCTACCGGCGCATCACGCTCGAGCCGGGGGAAACCCGGAGGGTGGAATTTCCGCTCGCCGCGTCGTCGCTCGCTTATTGGAATCCCGACGCCCATCGCTGGGTCGTCGAGGACGAGCGGGTGCGGATCGAGGTGGGCGCGTCATCGGCGGACATCAGGTTGGCGACCGAGATCAGGGTCGCCGCAAGGCGTTGACGATATGAGCCCGAAAGCCCCGCAGGACGCCTACACGCCCCGCCCGGAGCACCACTTCACGTTCGGTCTCTGGACCGTCGGCAACCCCGGCCGGGATCCGTTCGGCGAGCCGGTGCGCCCCCCGATCCCGCCGGCGCGCATCGTCCAGAAGCTGGCGGAACTGGGCGCCTACGGCGTCAACCTGCACGACAACGACCTCGTGCCGCCGGACGCGTCCCCGAGCGAGCGGGACCGGATCGTCCGCGAGTTCAAAGCGGCGCTCACGGCCACGGGGATCCGGGTTCCGATGGCGACCACGAACCTGTTTTCGGACCCCGCATTTCGCGACGGCGCGTTCACGAGCAACGACGCGCGGGTGCGCGCCTATGCCCTCCAGAAGACCATGGCGGCGATCGACCTGGGCGCGGAGCTCGGCGCCACGACCTACGTCTGCTGGGGCGGCCGGGAGGGCGTCGAAACCAACGCAGCCAAGGATCCGCGCGCGGCGCTTGCCCGGTACCGCGATGCCGTGAACTTCCTGTGTGAGTATGTGCGGGCCCAGCGCTACGACATGAGATTCGCGCTCGAGGCCAAGCCCAACGAGCCGCGCGGGGACATCTTCCTGCCGACGACCGGCCACATGCTGGCGTTCATCTACACGCTGGACCACCCGGAGATGGTCGGCGTGAATCCCGAGGTCGCGCACGAGCAGATGCCGGGCCTCGACTTCTCGCACGGCGTGGCGCAAGCGCTGGAGGCGGGCAAGCTGTTCCACATCGACCTGAACGCACAGAAAGCCGGCCGCTTCGATCAGGATCTGCGGTTCGGGAGCGACGACGTGAAGGGCGCGTTCTTTCTCGTGAAGCTGCTCGAGGATGCGCGCTGGCCGGGGATGCGGCACTTCGACAGCCACGCCTACCGCACCGAAGACGAGGAAGGGGTGTGGGACTTCGCCTACGGGAGCATGCGCACCTACCTCATCTTGAAGGAAAAGGTCGAGCGCTTCAATGGAGACCCGGAGATCCAACAGCTCCTGGCCGACCTCGGTCGCCGCGCGGGCGGAACCATTGAGGAGCACCTCACCTTCAGCGCCGAGCGCGTGCGGGCGCTCCAGGCCGAGACGTTCGACCTGCCGTCGATCCGGCGGCAGGGCTACGCCTACGAGCGGCTCGATCAGTTCACCATGGAGCTGCTCCTGGGCGTGCGATGAACGCGGCGGGCGCTCTGTTCCTCGGGCTCGACGTCGGCACCAGCGGGGTGAAGGCGCTGCTCGTGAGCCCGGCGGGCGAGGTCGTGGCAAGCGCCACCACTCCCCTTTCCTTGAGCACACCCCGGCCCGGTTGGGCGGAGCAGAGCCCGGACAGCTGGTGGGACGCCTGCGTTGCGTCCATGCGCCAGGTGCTCGCCCGGCGGCCGGCCACGCACGTGGCTTCGCTTGGCATCTCCGGGCAAATGCACTCGTCCGTGTTTCTCGACCGGAGCGGCGAGGTTATCCGTCCGGCGCTACTGTGGTGCGACGGCCGAACCACGGCCGAATGCCAGGAGATCACGAGCCGGGTGGGCGGGGAAGAGCGGCTCCGCGACTGGGCGTGCAACCCGGCGCTGGAAGGCTTCACGCTCCCGAAAGTGTTATGGCTGAGAAACCGGGAGCCGGCGGCCTTTGCCCGGCTCGGCACGGTGCTCCTCGCCAAGGACTTCGTTCGGTTCCGCTTGACGGACACGCTCGCCACCGAACCGTCGGACGCCTCGGGCACTCTGATGTTCGACCCGGCGCGGGTACGTTGGAGTCGGGAGATTCTGGATGCCGTCGGGCTGGCGCCGTCGCTGCTCCCGGAGATAGGGGGATCGGCGGAGGTCCTGGGCCGCGTCACTTCCCAGGCGGCCGGGCTGACCGGACTCGTCCCCGGGACGCCGGTGGTCGGTGGTGGAGCGGACAACGCGTGCGGAGCGGCCGGGGTCGGCGCGATCACCCCGGGGGAGGCCGTCGCGAGCTGGGGCACCTCGGGAACGGTGCTCGCCCCAACCGCCGAGCCGCGAGTGGATCCCGCCCTCCGGGCGCACACGTTTTGCCACGTCGTGCCCGGTGTGTGGTACCTGATGGGAGTCGTGCTCTCGGCGGGCGGAGCTTTCGCCTGGTACCGCGACCAGTTTGCGCGCGACCTCGCCGGCAGCGAGCAGCCGGATGCCCGGCTGACTGAGGAGGCGGCCGGCAT
>DATDFP010000133.1:0-5906 GCA_036522535.1 Gemmatimonadales bacterium | reverse complement strand
GGCGCAAAGAGATCGACGCACGAGCCCAGGTTCGTGAAGGTCGCGTTGTGATCCGTCTGGTCCGACGCCGCGACGGTGAGCGCGTCCGGCGTGCTCGCGGGAGACATGGAGCAGGCGTCCGTGTGGCCATTCCCCGCGGCGACCGCGTAGGTCACCCCCGCCTTGATGGAACTCGACACGGCGTCATTCACCGCCTTGCTCCATCCCCCGCCCAGGCTCATGTTGGCCACGGCCGGGAGCTGGCGGTTCTGGGTCACCCAATCGACGCCGGCGATGATGTCGCTATAGGCGCCGTAGCCGGTGCAATCGAGCACCCGCACGGCGTAGAGCTTGGCCGCCTTGGCCACGCCATAGCTCGTCCCGCCCGCGATCCCCGCGACGTGGGTCCCGTGCCCGTTACAGTCCTGGCCATTCTGACCGTCACCCACGATATCCACCGCGACGCTCGCCCGGCCGCTGAAGTCGGAGTGCGCGGTCAGGATCCCGGTGTCGATGATGTAGATGTTGACCCCTGCACCGGTGGAGGCGTAGGTGTACATCCCATTCAGCGGCAGGGCGGGCTGGTCCACCCGGTCGAGTCCCCAGGGCGCCGCGGTCTCCGACCCGAAGAGCTGGACCACCTGGTCCGGCTCGATGTTCGCGACGTGGGGATTATGTTGGAGCGCCGCGACCGCGTGTGCGGGGATGTGCGCAGAGAATCCCTTAATAGCGGTGGTATACGTGAAGCCGAGCGTCCCCCCGCTCTGCGCCGCGAGCTGTTTCGCCAGCCCGGGCACGTCCTTCTCGCTGTCCGAGAACTGCACGATGTATTGGTCCGCGATGGCGGCGGGGTTACTGGGGCCGGTCGGCTCGCCCGCGCAGGCGCCGAGCAGGGCGATGCCGCTGACGGTTGAAGAAAAGAGGAATGGCAGACGGCGGACCACCCGACGAGGCAGGCCCGCATAGCGGAATGGCATACGCCCTCCTGGTACGTTCGGCGGCCCGACCGGCATGGCCTGCGCGCAAGTCAGCGCGCGCCGACGGTAGCCTCGAGGCTTTGCGTCCCCGCCTTTCGACGGGTTTGCCGTTTGTCGCGTCCCCCTGCAAGGAGGTGCGATCGTGCCCTGTGGTAACTCGGGAGAAAAGATGGAGCAGGGGGAGAGAGGGCGTCTGTGGCAGCCGTCACCGGCTGGCCGGGCCATTGCAAGTGGGCCGCCGGCACAGTGATAGCGGCTGTCTTGAGGGGCCCGGGTTGGCCCTATACGTTGCGCGTGTGAGACACAGTCCGGGGTTCCCCTGAGAGTGGCAACGGCACCCAGGCGCGCTCGAATCGGCGTGCTCATCGCCGACGATCACCCGGTCGTGCGCGCCGGGCTCCGGGGGTTGCTCAACGCCAGACCGGACATGCGCGTGGTGGGCGAAGCCGCCACCGGCGAGGAGGCGATTGCGCAGGCGAAGGCCACGCACCCCGACGTCGTCGTCATGGACGTGGTCATGCCCGGCATCGGTGGCCTGGAGGCGATCCGCCGCCTCATGGCGCTGAAGCGGGGAATCAAGGTCCTGGCGCTCAGCGCCCACGGAGAGGATGCGTATCTCGTCCCGGTGCTCGAAGCTGGCGGCAGCGGCTATGTCACCAAGACCTGCGTCGGCAGCGACTTAGTCAACGCGATTCGGGCCGTCGCGCGGGGGGAGGTGTTTCTCTATCCCAGCGCCGCCAAGCTCTTGCTGCGGCGCTACAAGGATGGGACGGGGGCGAAGGGAGTGGGCTCGCTCGAGCAGCTCAGTCGGCGCGAGCGCGAGGTGCTGACGCTCACCGCCGCGGGCTATACCGCGACGGAGATTGCCGGCCAAGTCAACATCAGTCCCAAGACCGTGGACACCTATCGGTCCCGCATCATGCACAAGCTTGGTCTCACGCGCCGGGCCGAGCTGGTGCGTCTGGCCCTACGCACAGGGTTGCTGCACCACCCCTAGCGCTGTTCCAACAAGCCCCAGTTCTCCGAAATACAAGCGGACGCGAGACGTATGACGTGTGACGTGTGACGTCCGCCGTTGCACGTCACACGTCACACGAGCTTCTTCGCCTGCGCGTAGAGAACGAGCTCGACCCGGTTCTGGACCTTGAGCTTCTTGTAGACGTTGTGCAGGTGGATCTTGACCGTCCCCTCGCTGATGGTCAGCCGCCTGGCCATCTCCTTCGTGGGAAGGCCGGCGGTCGCCATGACGACGATGTCGCGCTCACGCGGGGTAAGGTCCCGCTTCGCGTCACGGCCATCGCCTTCCCACCGCACCAAGGTGCCGAGCGCGCGGGCGGAGAGCTGCTTTTCGAGCCACTGCCCGCCCGCGTGGACCTTGCGAACGCACTGCACCAGCAACTGGGGCGCGAGCTCCTTCAGGACCATCCCACGCGCACCGAGGCGGAGGGCCTCCAGGACCTCATGCTCCTCGAGCGCCGCCGCGAGTAGCACCACCTTGGTAGGCAGCTGGTCCCTGTCCAGCTCCCGGAGGACCTCGATGCCGTCCTTGCGCGGCATGTGGACGTCGAGGATCAAGACGTCGGGGCGATGCCGGCGCACCGCCGCAAGGGCCTCCTCGCCGTTTACGCACCGGGCCAACACCTCGAAGTCGGGCTCGAGGTGAAACAAGCTCTCCAGTCCGTTGAGAACGATCGGGTGGTCGTCCGCCAGGACGAGCCGGATCGCCATCTCAGGCTCCAGCTGCGGCGGCGGGGAGCCGGATCTCGAGGCGAGCGCCGGTCGGGCTCGAGTCGATCGCCAGCGTGCCGCCGAGGGAGTCGACCCGCTCCTTGAGGATGACCGGCCCGAGCTGGAGAGCGCTCAGGGCCGCGTGGTCGTAGTGCCCATGGAAGGGGAAGCCGGATCCGTTGTCGGCGACGACGATTTGCAGCTGGCCTTCCCGCTCGCACACGTCCACCCGCACCCGGGAGGCCCCTGCATGCCGCGCGGCGTTCACCACGGCTTCCTGCAGGACGTGACAGATGTCGTAGGCGAGGGGTCCGGCCGCGCCGTCGGGAAGTTCGAAGCGCGGCTCGACCCGGATGTCCCACACACCTTCGAGCCGCTGCACCAGCTCGTGCAGGCGGACGTCCAGGCTCGCCTCTTCCACCGCGCCGCGGGAGGGGAGCTTGGAGTCGCGGATCAAGAAGCGGAGGTTGCGCTGCTCGTCGGCGATGAGGCGCTGGATCTCCCGGAGCCGTTCGCGGGCGGCCCGAGGCTGGGCCTCGAGCAGCAGGCGCTGGGCGGTCTCGAGCTTCAGGGCCGCGCCGGTCAGCGATTGTAGCACGCCGTCGTGCAGGTCGCGGGACAGGCGCACCCGCTCCTCGGTCGCCGCCGCCTGGCTCAAGCGGCGCGACAGGAGCAGGTGGTCCAGCGACGCGGCGGCCTGGCGCGCGACGATCTCTCCCAGCACGAGATCGTCCGCCGTGAGCTCCCAACGGTCGAGCAGCAGCAGCCGCCCGGCGACGCACTCCGCGGGCAGGCAGAGGCACAGCACGGCGTGGACGGCAAACCGCGACTGCAGCGCGGGGTTGAGCGGCGGCTCCCGCCACTCCTCCAGCCCGCGGGCGGAGACGCCGAGCACGCTCGGCGCGGTCGCGCCCGCGTCCCGCGAGAAAAAGCTCACCTCGGTGAGCGGGGCGGCGACCAGCGGGTCGAAGGTCCCCGGCGGCTCGCGCTCGAGATGAAACTCGCCGCGGACGGACCAGGACGCGAGCTGCAACCAGGGCTCGTCCGCGTCCTCCCACACCACCAGCGCCCGCGGAGCGCGGAGAATCGCTGCGGCGCGCTCCAGTACCTCGCGCACGACGGCGGCGGGGTGCTGGGGCATGGCGCGGGGCCAACCCGCGAGCTCGTGCATCTCACGCCGGCGCCGCTGCTCGTGCGCCCCCAAGAACGCAAGCAGACTCGCGATGACCGCGAGGTACGCGCTCCGGATGACGAATCGGTTCAGCTCGAATCCGGGATCGCGCGTGATCTTGGCCTCGTACAGCCCGACCGCGTTGAACGCGACGAGCGCGACCAGCGCGGTCCACAGCGCGCCGCGCCATTGCCAGCGCAGCGTGGCCCCGACCATCGCGAAGATGAAGTACGTGTAGAACGGGCTGGCAGGTCGCTCGGTGAGGTACACGAACAGGGAGAACAGCGCCAGATCCACGGCGTGGGTGACCAGGCCGAACCTGACGCTCGGCGCGCGCACCAGCCAGGCGACCATGGTGAGGACGACCGCGTAAGCCCCGTATGCGGCGAGCAGGACGTAGGTCGTTCCCCACTGCTGCGCCGGCCGGGAGGGGTCGAGCCAGATGGCGAGGAACAGGCAAATCGCCAGCACGACGCGGCAGGTCGCAATCAGCCGCTCAACGCGGACCCGCGGCGCGTAATCCGAGCGGCCATCAGACCCGTTCCGCTCAGCCACGCCGCGCCAGGGCTCAAATCCAGGCATGGTAGCGGGCATCTTCAGCGCGAGAAGATACCTGCCCCCGGCACGCTCGGATAGGTTGATCGCGTGACCGGCCCGAGGCCGGTCGCCCAGTCTGAAAAAAGGCTAACCAGTTGCCGCTGCATGACATAGGAGTCCGTACCGGCGAGCCTGGCGCGGCGGGACCCCCTCCGGACCTATACCAAAAGTCAGAGTTGCCTCTATCGCGCCGGCGATGGTGCGGCAGGGCACAGAACCGCATTGTGTCGGCGTGCTGGATGTCGCTCATGCTGGCCCCTTGCCCGTCCTCTCGCATTGGAGATCGGCCCGTGGAACGCCCCGTCGTTTTTCGAGACTCCGCCGTGCGCCTCCCGCCCGCACGAAACGGTGCGTCCCGCGCTCACGGCGCGCCCCGTGTCCCCCACGCCCCCCGACCCGCGCCTGGTGATGCGGTCGCCCCGGAGGCCAAGGCAGGCATCCGCATCCTCGTCGTGGACGATGAGCATCTGCTGCGCGAGAGTTGCGCCCAGGTACTCCGGCACGAAGGCTACGAGGTGACGCTCTGCGGTCGCGGTCAGGAAGCGCTCGAGCTCGTCAAGCGCCGCGCCTTCGACATCCTGCTCGTGGACCTGTACATGTCGCAGGTCGACGGCCTGACCCTGCTCCGCGCCGCCCTCACCACCAACCGCGACACCATCGGCATCGTGATGACGGGCAACCCGAGCGTCGATTCGAGCGTCGAAGCGCTGGTTCACGGGGCATGGGACTACCTCCCGAAGCCCTTCTCGGCCACCCACCTCCAGGTCCTCATCGGCCGGGCGGTGCACACCCTGCTCGTGGCGCGCGAGACGCGCGACCAGCAGGCCGAGCCGGAGCGGCGCCACGTCTCCGGCGACAAGCCCACACTACTCGGCACGGCGCCGGCGTTCCGCCGCGCCGTCGAGTTGGCCCGCAAGGTCGCCCCCACCGACGCCTCCGTCTTCATCACCGGCGAGAGCGGCAGTGGCAAGGAGATGATCGCCCAGTTCATCCATCACCACAGCCGCCGTTCCAGCCGCCCCTTCATCGCGGTGAACTGCGCCGCGCTCCCCGAGGGGTTGCTCGAGTCGGAGATGTTCGGGCACCGCAAGGGTGCCTTCACCGGGGCGGTGCGCGACAAACCCGGTCTGCTCGAGGCGGCGCACGGCGGCACGTTGTTCTTGGACGAGCTGATCGAGATGTCCAAGCCGATCCAGGCGAAGCTGTTGCGGGTGATTCAGGACGGCGTGGTGCGCCGGGTGGGGAGCGAGACCACGGACGCGATCGTCAACGTGCGCTTCATCGCCGCCACCAACGGCGATGCGGAGGCGGCCGTCAAGGCGGGGCAGTTGCGCGAGGACCTGTACTACCGGCTGCGGGTCGTGCCGATCCACGTGCCGCCGTTGCGCGAGCGGCCGGAGGACATTCCGCTCCTGGCGGAGTACTTCCTCTCCACCTATTGGGTCCGCCACCGC
>DATDFP010000132.1:0-3278 GCA_036522535.1 Gemmatimonadales bacterium | reverse complement strand
CAGGCTGCCGGGTCTGATCCGGGCCAATCAGCGATCGGGCCACGTCGACCGCCGCCCGTTGGGCGAACGTGGTGGGCGGCTCTTTGGTGCGCTCGGCAGCTAAGGTCAGGAGCTCCGCCTCCGAAGGTGTGAGACTGATGTTCACGCGGACGGTCCGACGCTCATGCATTTCCTCACCCTCCAGGCAATCCCGTAAAACGAAGCACCCGCTAGATGCAGCGCACCGAATGGTGGCTTGCATCTCGCGGGTGCTCTTCCCCAGGCTGCGGGGCTGCGGGCCGCGAGGCCTATGCGGATTTCCGGGTCGGCTGCAGCCTCAGAGGTGTCCGGGATTGCCGGGCGGGCTCGAGGTCGCGCACTAGCAGCCGAGTGTACTCACGCACGGCGCGGCATTGGCAGTCCGCGCCCGATTGCGTTACACGGTAGTAACTGTTACGAACGCGCGCAAGAGCTCTTCAAGCTCGCCCGTTCGCTGAGCGCCCAGGACAGCAGGTCGATGAACGCCGGAGCGTGGCACCGGCGGAGTGCGCCGAGCACCTGTTCGAGCGGCACACCGCGCGCCAGATCCGCCTCCGCTGCCTCCACCGCGACCAGTAATGGGTGGACGCGCGCCTGGGCCGTGCCGACGCTGTCGCGCCGCTCACTCAGACGCTGCGCTTTCGCCAGCTTCTTGCACTCGCGATCGCAGTAGTGCGCGTTCGTGCCGCCGGGCTTCGGCGTGAACCAGCGGCTGCAGGGCGGCCAGGCACACCGACGGGGGGCGAGCACGGCCAGCTCGCCCTGGCCGGTCGGATTCGCTGGGCCGCGCAGCTGTGAGGTCAGGACTCCCCTCGCGCTGCGCCGCTGGGGTTCGGTGTGCACGGGCCCCCACCATAAAACGCGGTATGGATCGGGGGCAAGATCCGGGAGTGGGAAAGCAAAGGCCCCGGATCGCTCCGGGGCCTCCTCGACAATCCAGGGCGTGTGGCTCAGACCAGTTGTGGCCGCCAGTCCAGTGCGCCGGACGCCTGTGACACTCCCGGGCGACTCGACGACGGCTCACCCCACAGCCGCGGTGTCGGAATCACCTTCCCGGCCGTCAGATACGCCTCCAGGTGGGACGTGAGGGCGTTACGCCACTCAGCGAGCAGCTCGGCGCGCGCCCCAAACAGTTCGAGGTCCCGCAGGGGTGGCACCGTCAGCCTGCAGGTACCGTCCTGGAGAGCCTCCAGCTTGGGGACCCAGGGTAGGGCCAAGTACTCTTGCAATAGGGGGTTACGGGCTTGCACGGGTCTCACCTGTCTTCCTCTCTCTCATGTCGCGGAGATGATTCGCCACCTTCTCAACATACTTCCGATGCACCGTTCGGCCAGGGGGGGTCCAGATCGTTACCACGCGGGCATCGTCCTCGTGCTTCCAACTGCTCCACGCCCCCTCGTGCCCCAGCATGACGTACTTGGCATCTCGCAAGACCTGGACCAGGCCACCCGGGTCCCAGCCTGCGTGCTCGCCGGCGAGCAGGGCATTCACGTCGAACGCCATCTACTTGGGCGGCTGCTGGAGCTGCACGTGAAACGGCACACTGCCAACGTTCTGGCCGTTCGCGATGATGAAGATCCGATAGTCCCCGACTTTGGTGAGGAGCAGGCCCTGGAGCTCGATCGTGACCTGGGCCCACCACTTGCCGCGATCGGCCGGTCCCACGGGCGCGAATCTGATGGGCATCTTCGGAGACCGGGGCATTCCGATGGGGTGCCCATCCTGGTCAACGACCTCGAGCTCGAGATCTGCGGTCCCCTTGTCCCGAACCTCAATCGCATCGGCCACCAACCGGAAGACGAGGACCATCCTGCCGTGCAGCGCCGGGAGCGCAACCGCGTTGATGTATCGAAACTCACCGAGGATGTAGAGCTTGCCGGTAGGGTCGATGTGTGCGTTGTCGGCCAGCATGCCGAGGTCGAGTTGCATGAATCCTCAATGCGTTAGGAGGCGCGCGAAGTAACGTCGCCGAGTCCGTTATTCCTCGCAGCTCGCCGTGTCTGAATCCGTCCGGAAAGTTGTCCGGTTTTTCGTAAGTAGTCGGGGCGCCGGGATTTGAACCCGGGACCTTCTGGTCCCAAACCAGACGCGCTACCGGACTGCGCTACGCCCCGTCGGCCGCTGCGAGCCTCAAGTTAGCTACTCGCTCGCCGCGGTCAAAACGGCCGACGCGCTGGGCCGTGCGGCCCGTTTCCCTCGCAAGCGCCGCAGCAAGCCCCGGCACTCCCACACGAAGGGCGCCGGGTCGCGCCAGGCGGGGATGGCAAAGACGTGACGCCGCAGGTAGGGGCGCAGGTAGTCGCGCAGCGGATAGCGCTCGGCGCGGCGATGCGTCACGCTGTAGCCCACGTCCCGCAGCAGGTCGATCCAGTAGACGCCCTCCTCGAAGCGCGTCGGCTGGGGCAGCTCGCCGTACAGCAGATGGCGATACTGCAGCCAGGGGAAATCGATGCCGCAGCGTACGGCGAGGGCGGTCGACAGATTATGCCGTCCGTTCACTTCCATCAGCTTGAGACGGCCGTCCCGGAGATCGCGCTTGAATTCGGTGCAGGCATAGCCGGAGAACCGCATGGCGCCGAGGATGGCGCGTCCCGGCGCGAGCACGTCGGGCACGAAGCGGCTCTCGGCCACGCGCGGCGAGCCCACGGCCGGCGGCCCGCCGCGCACCTTCACCGCGGTGAACTCGACCAGCGGCGCGCCGTCCCACCAGTAGGAGTTGTAGTTCACGCCTTCGCGATCGGCACCCGGAATGAATTCCTGCAGCACCACCTCGCAGCCCGCGGCCGTCGCCTGCTCGTAGCGCGCGACCAGCTCCTCCCGCGTGTGCACCAGAAACATTTTCGTATGGAACCGCTCCACGAATCGGTAGCCGCGTGACGGTTTGACGAGACAGGGCAAGCGCGCGTGCTCGGCGTAGCGCAGCACCTCGTCGTGCGACGCGGGCGCGACCGTGCGCGGACACGGGACGCCGATCCGCTGCGCCAGCTCGTAGGTGAGCCGTTTCTCGATGAACGTGGCGGTGATCTCCCACGGCGTGCACGCCACGGTGTAGCGATCCGTGAGCGCCGACAGGTTCCGGGACACGGCCACCACGGCTTCATCGGACGTGGGAACGAGCAGGCCCCCACCGTAGCACTCGGCCGCCGCGAGGACAAGAACTGGGCGTGGGGCATGAGCCCCTGGCCGCCCGAGGGTGAGGCCGAAGGGAAGGGCACGAAGCCGGTGACGCTGCCGCGGCCGGGTCACGCCGACCTCGCCGG
>DATDFP010000131.1:0-2486 GCA_036522535.1 Gemmatimonadales bacterium | reverse complement strand
GGTCGGGCTCCTGCTCCTCGGGGTCTACTCGGAAGGTCCGGACCGGGGCGTCGCGCAAGGCGCGCACGGCGGCGTCGGGGTCGATGTGTCGAGCGGGCACCTCACCTGGAACCTCAATTCCCGGCTGCACTGGCTGCGGCGAAATTCCGGGGAAAATGTGTTTGGGCTGCAAGTGGGAGTGAGCCTGGGTGGTATGAAGACGGTAGAAGACGGTAGAGGGCGGTAGAAGCTCATAGCCTGGTCCAAACGCGGCCCGGTGAGCGGCTCTTGTCCTCTACCGTCCTCTACCGCCCTCTACCGCCCTCTTCAGCAACACGATCCCCGACATTCGCCGCATCTCCTCCTGTTTCGCCTTTGGGTACAGCCGGGTGACGAGCCTCCACAACCACGCGAGCCGCATCGTCCGCTTGAGGCGCAACGACTCGTCCCACGTCGAGCGGAACTCCGCCTCGTGCCACCCGTGCGACTCGAAGAACCGCGTGCCCTCGGGCGGGGCGAATAGGAACGGCGCCTTGCCGCGGGCGAGGGCCGACCCCCAGGTCTTTGCCATCATCTTGAGCAGCCGCGGCGAAGCGAGGTCGATGAGCCACCACTGGAACGCGGCCTGCGTGGCGAGGTCCCATGCGAGCGTGCCGACGTCCTCGGGCGAGAGATAGATGAGGAGCCCCTCGCTTACGACCAGCACCCGGCTCGCGGCCACGCCGATCTGCGCGAACAGGACGCGGCGCCGCCCGACGTCGCTCAAGTCCACGCCCGCGTATTCCAGCACGCACACCGGGCGCTCGCCCGCGAGCTGCTCCTTCTTGTACGCGACGACGTCGGGGAAGTCCACGTCGATCCAGCGAAGCGATGGCGGGAGCGGCAGACGGTAGGCCCTGGTGTCGAGCCCCGCCGCGAGATTGAGCACGGTGTCCACACCGTCCTGCTCGACCGTCCGGAGGATCAGCTCGTCCATCACGGCCGTGCGGACGATCATCGGCCACGCCCAGGCGCGGCCCTTCGGCATCTCGGCGACGATCTGCTCCCCTCGCGGCCCCGCGAGCCGACGGGCGTACGGGTCGCGGAACAGCGCGTCGGTGCGCTCCGACTCCATCGCCCGGTAGACCGCGACCCAACGGGCTGTGTCCGAAACGTGGGTGATCGCGCCGGTCACGGGAACGCTCCAGGGAGTGACCGGGCGGTAACCTAGGGCTCGGCGGGGCGCGGTCAACCGGCCCTCTCCCGCGTTGGCGCGCGAGGGGTCAGGCGGCGGGGGGGCGCCATCACGGCCGTGACGACCGGTGCGCCGGTCATATCTTTAGTCCTCGTGTCGGCGCCCGAGGTGTACCTGTCTCTCGTCGTCCCCGTGCGCAACGGGGCCGATCGACTCGCAGCGCATCTCGAAGCGCTCCGGGCCTTCGTCTGCGCTCAAGCACGCCCGGCCGAGCTGATCCTCGTCGACGATTGCAGCGAGCCCGTGGCCGCGCAGCTCCTGGCGGAGTTCGGCCGGGACACGGCGGAGACCGGTGAGCGGGTCAGTCTCCTGAGAAACGAGGAGAACAGAGGGAAAGGCTTTTCGGTCGCGCGCGGGATCCGGGCCGCGCGCGGCAGGTACCGCGTCTTCACCGACGCCGATCTCGCTTATCCGCTGGAGGAAATCCCCAAGATCGTGCGCGACCTCGAGACCGGGAGCGACGTCGCGATCGCCTGCCGCGTCCTCCCCGAGTCGCGCTACGTGATGAGCCCGTCCTTCTTCCACTATCTCTACACGCGGCACGTGATGAGCCGGGTCTTCAACGGCGTGGTGCGGCTCGCGCTGCTGCCGGGGATCCTCGACACGCAGGCCGGGCTCAAGGGCTTCACCGCGCGCGCCGGCGAGCTGATCTTCTCGCGCCTCACGGTTCAGGGTTTCGGCTTCGACGTCGAGTGCCTGTACATCGCCCGGAAGCACCGCCTCACGGTCAGGCAGACGGCCGTGCACTTTCGCTACGACGACGAGCCGAGCACGGTGCGCTTCGCCGCCGACGCGGCGGAGATGCTGCGGGACCTGGTGAAGATCCGCTGGAACGACTGGCGAGGGCGCTACGCCTGACGAGCGCCGCCTGGTCGTGAACGCCGACGACTTCGGCTTGTCGGCGGGCGTGAACAGCGGCATCCTGGAAGCCCATCGGGCGGGTGTCGTGTCGTCGGTGTCCGTGCTCGTGAACCTGCCCGCCTGGGAAGACGCCGCGCCCCGCCTGGGCGCCGCGGCTCCGGCGCTCGGCGTGGGCCTGCACTTGAATCTCACCGTGGGCAGGCCGCTGTCGCCCGGCGGGACGCTGTGCGATCGCCGCACCGGCGGGTTCCACCGGCTCACTGGGCTGGTCGGCCGCGCCCTCGCCGGGCGGATCGATCCCGCCCACGTCGCCGCCGAGTGTGCGGCGCAGGTCGCGCGGCTACGGGAGACGGGCGTCGCGATCACGCATCTCGACGGTCACCGGCACGCGCATGTCCTCCCAAGTGTATGG
>DATDFP010000130.1:0-15573 GCA_036522535.1 Gemmatimonadales bacterium | reverse complement strand
GCCGCCTGCCGTTCGAGCAGAGCGGCGTTCGAGTGCCCCGTCAGCGCGGTCACGCGGAACCGGTCCTGCTGGCGCGCCAGGACATGGAGGGTCGAGCACCCGATCGAGCCGGTCGAGCCGAGGATGGCGACCCCGACGCTCATGCGACGCCGAACAGCCGGAACAGGCCAGCGCTGACGGGGAGGACGAAGTAGAGGGAATCGAGCCGGTCGAGCACGCCGCCGTGTCCGGGGATGAGCGCCGACGAATCCTTCAGGCCGACCTCGCGCTTGAAGAGCGATTCCGCCACGTCCCCGACCTGCGCCGCGAGCGCTACCACCACGCCCACCACCACGAGCTGCCACGGGCCGAGCCGCAGGGCCACGCGCTCGAGGACGACCGAGCCGTAAACGAGCGCGGCCACGAGCGCGCCGACGGCGCCGCCGACCGCGCCCGCCCAGGTCTTTTGTGGCGACAACACCGGCGCGAGCTTCGGCCCACCGAACAGCTTCCCCGCCGCCATGGCGCACGTGTCGCCCACCCACGTCATCACCAGCGGGAGGATCCCGAGGGCCACGGCGCCGCGCGGGTGGGCGTCGCTGTGGGGGCCGTGGCGGATCGCCACGACGAACGCGAGCAGGGCCGACGCGTACAGCATGCCGAACGTGGTGACGGCGACCGCCGTGAGGGGGCGGCGCGCGGGTCCCCGGACCATCGCAGCGATCAGCACCGCGAGGAGCCAGAGCGCCCCGCCGTACAGCACCGGCTCCCAATCCGCGTAGCCCTTCGCCCAGAACGTCGCGAGCGGCACGGCCGCGGCCGCGCCGAGCCCCAGGGCTTCCATCGGCTCGATTCCCTGGCGGCGCGCGAAGTCGTAGAACTCACGCGCCCCGAGCACGCCGAGCACGGCGACCAGTGTCGCCAGCACCCACCCGCCCAACCACACGACACCCACGCACAGAGCGATCGCGGGGACCGCGAACGCGATGCGCACGAGCAGATTGCGGGACATCACACCGTGACCTTGCCGAATCGCCGCTCCCGCCCCTGGTAGTCGAGAATCGCCTGGAAGAGATCCCGCCGCGTCACGTCGGGCCACAGCACCGGAGTGATGTAGAGCTCCGTGTAGGCGAGCTGCCAGAGGAGAAAGTTGGAGAGGCGCAGCTCGCCCGACGTGCGTATCAAGAGATCGGGGTCGCGCCAGCGGGCGGTGTACAGCTTCGCGCGCATCGCCTCCTCGTCGATGTCGTCGACCTGCCGGGTCCCGTCGAGCACCTCTTCGGCCAGGAGCCGCGCGGCGCGGGTCAGCTCCGCCCGGGAGGAATACGAGATGCAGAGGTTGAGCACGAGCCGCGGCCCCGCCGCCGTCTCCCGCTCGACGCGCTCCACGGCCGCGAGCGCCGCAGGCGCGAGCCGGGACCGCTCGCCCAGCACGTACACGGCGACGCCCTGCTCCCGCAGCTCGTCCACTTCTTTCGCGATGTATTCCTCGAGCAGCCGCATCAGGGCGGAGATCTCACTGGGGGGACGCTGCCAGTTCTCCTCGGAGAACGCGAACAGCGTCAGCACCTCGACGCCCGCCTCGAGGCAACCTTCGACCACCTCGCGCACCGCCTTCATCCCCTCGCGGTGCCCGAATGGGCGTGGGAGGTGGCGCTCCTGCGCCCAGCGCCCGTTGCCGTCCATGATCACCGCCACGTGACCCGGCACGGAGCCGTTCATGCGGATCAGCGCGAGGAGATCGGCGGCCATCCTAGACCTCCATGATCTCCGCTTCCTTGGCCTTCACCGCGGCGTCCACCTGCTTCAGATGGTCGTCGTGCAGCTTCTGGACGTCCTTCTCGGCGTGCTTCTTCTCGTCCTCCGAGACGTGCTCCGTCTTCTTGATCCGGTTGATCGCCTCGGTGCGGGCGTGGCGGATCGCCACGCGGCCTTCCTCAGCGAATTTGTGCACGACCTTGACGAGCTCCCGGCGGCGCTCCTCGGTCAGGGGGGGAATCGGGATGCGAACGACGCTGCCGTCGTTCGAAGGCGTGAGACCGAGATCGGAGGCGAGAATCGCCTTCTCGACCGCCTTGAGGAGCGACTTGTCCCACGGCTGGATGGTCAGGAGCTTGGGCTCGGGGGCGGCGACGTTCGCTACCTGGTTCAGGGGCATCTCGCTCCCGTAGGCGTCCACCCGCACGAGATCGAGGAGCGAGGTCGTGGCCTTGCCGCTGCGGACGGTGGCGAACTCCCGCTTCACGGCCTCGACCGCCCTGGCCATGAGCTGCTTCGCCTGCCGGACGTGGTCTTGCAGCCCAGTTACGGTGGTCATTGCACGACCGTGCCGACGCGCTCGCCGGAAAGCACCCTGGCCGTGGCGCCGGGCTTGTTGATGTTGAACACCACGATGGGAAGGTTGTTTTCCTTGCAGAGACCGAACGCGTTCGCGTCCATCACGGCATACCCGTTGACGATCGCGTCGCGGAAGGTGAGCTCGGCGAGAAACGTCGCTGCGGGGTCCTTCTTGGGGTCCGCCGTGTACACGCCGTCCACGTTCGTCGCTTTGAGGAGCACCTTCGCCTCGATTTCCAGGGCCCGCAGGACCGCGGCCGTGTCGGTAGAAAAGTAGGGATTTCCCGTGCCTCCGGCGAAGATCACCATCCGCCCCTTTTCGAGATGCCGCACCGCGCGGCGCCGGATGTAGGGCTCGGCGAGCTCCTCCATCCGGATCGCCGTCATGACCCGGGTGTCCACGCCTTTTTTCTCGAGGATGTCTTGCAGCGCCAGGGCGTTGATGACCGTGGCGAGCATTCCCATGTAGTCGGCGGAGACGCGGTCCATCCCCTGCTCGCTCGCCGCCGTGCCGCGCACGATGTTGCCGCCGCCCACCACCAGACCGAGCTGGACGCCCAGCGCCGCCACCGTCTTGAGCTCGTCCACGAGCCGGTCGATGAACCCGAAGTCAATTCCTCCCCCGGCGCCGCGGTCGCCCGCAAACGCCTCTCCCGAGATCTTGAGCATGGCGCGCGGGTAGGCAGGCCTAAGGCGCGCCGCGGTGGCCACTCAATTCCCTCCGCGCTCGAAGCGGACGAAGCGCCGCACGACGATGTTTTCGCCCGTCTTCGCCGCCAGCTCCTTCACCATGTCCCCGATGGTCTTGCTGCCGTCCTTCACGAATTTCTGCTCCAGCAGCACGCGCTCTTCGTAGAAGCTGTTGAGTCGCCCGTCGACGATCTTGTCCCTGACGTGCTCGGGTTTCTTCTCCTGCTCGACCTGCGCGCGGTAGATCTCCCGCTCTCGCGCGACCACCTCGGGCGCGATGTCCTCGCGCCGCAAGGCGATGGGCGCCGTCGCGGCGATCTGGTGCGTGAGATCCTTGGCGAGCTGGCGGAATTCCGCCGTGTTGGCGACGAAATCCGTCTCGCAGTTCACCTCGACCAGGACGCCGACCCGGCCGTTGTGGTGCACGTAGGCCTCGATCAACCCCTCGGACGCTTCGCGGCCGGCGCGCTTGTCGGCCTTGGCCGACCCCTGCTTGCGCAGCAGGTCGATGGCCGGCTCCAGTTCACCGCCCGTCGCCTCCAGCGCCCGCTTGCAGTCCATCATCCCCGCGCCCGTGCGGGCCCGGAGCTCGGCCACCAGCTTTGCCGGAATCCCTTTCACAGTCGCCACGCTCCTCACTCCTCATAACAACGCCGCCCTCGCGCCGTGTGGCTCGGAGGGCGGCGGGTGGTGGTGCCACGGGGGTAGCCCTGGCTGGTCAGCCGTCGCTCCCGCCGCTCGATTCCGCCGGCGCCGGTGCCGGCGCGGGCGCGTCCTCCGTCTTGAGCCGGGCGGCGATCGCCTCGGGCTTCGGGCGCCGCTTGCGCCGCGCCGGCTTCTTCTTCCGCTCGCCTTCCGCCTCAGCCTCCACCCCCGTCTCCGTCGAGTACGTCACCGCCTCGCCTTCCTCGGCGACCTCGCGCAACGGCATCTGGTGGCGCGCCTCGGCGATCACGTCCGCGATCGCAGCCGTGATCAGCGAGACCGCGCGGATGGCATCGTCGTTGCCGGGGATCGGGACGGTGATGAGGTCCGGGTCGGCGTTGGTGTCCACGATCGCCACGACGGGAATGCTCAGCTTGTTCGCTTCGGCGACCGCGATCCGCTCTTTCTTCGAATCCACCACGAAGAGCGCGCCCGGCAGCCGCGCCATGTTCTTGATCCCCGAGAAGTACTTCTCCAGCTTCCCTCGCTCGCGCTCGAACAGCAGCTGCTCTTTTTTCGTGTGGTGCTCGAATTCGCCTTCGCTGATCCCCTGCTCGAGGTCCTTCAACCGCTTGATCTGCCGCTTGATCGTCTGGAAGTTCGTGAGGGTGCCGCCCAGCCAGCGCTCGGTCACCCAGAACGCCCCGCAGCGCTGCGCCTCGGCCTGGATGATGTTCTTGAGCTGCTTCTTCGTGCAGACGAAGAGGGTCCCCTCGCCCTTCAGCACCACTCCCCGGATCAGCTCCTGCGCAGCCTGGATTTGCCGGAGCGTCTTCTGCAGATCAATGATGTAGATCCCGGAGCGCTCGGCAAAGATGAACCGCCGCATCTTCGGGTTCCAGCGGCGTGTCTGGTGGCCGAAATGGACGCCCGCTTCCAGCAGCTCCTGCAATTGAGGGGGCGTCTGTACCTGCGTCTGAGGCTGCGTCATGTCCTTCCTTCTAGGTGTTAGGTGCTAGGTGTTGGGTGCTAGGTGCAGGCCGGCGGGCTCCCAACACCCAACACCTAACAGCCGGCACCTAGTACCTCCCAATCACCGTTTCGAGAACTGGAACCGCTTGCGCGCCCCCGCCCGGCCGGGCTTCTTCCGCTCCACCACCCGCGGATCGCGCGTCAGCAACCCCTGCTCCCGCAGCTTCTTTCGATGCCGCTCGTCGGCGAGGCACAGGGCCCGTGCGACGGCGAGTCGCAACGACCCCGCCTGCCCCGTCTGCCCGCCCCCCGCCACCACGGCGCGGACGTCGAACGCCCCCAGCGTGTCGGTGGCTGTGAACGGCTGCTGGATGTGGGACACGAGCGAGGCGCGGGGGAAATAGTCCCCCAGCGTCCGCCCGTTGATGTTCCACTTCCCCGAGCCCGGCGTTAGATACACCCGTGCCACGCTCACCTTGCGGCGGCCGACCGCGTGCCAGCGCAGCTCCGGGGTGACCGCGGCGCTCATCGCGCCTCCGCCAGGCCGAGCGGCTCCGGCCGCTGGGCCGCGTGGGGGTGCGTGGGACCGGCATACACCTTCAGCATCTGCTTCACCTTTTGGCGCGACAGCGTGGTTTTCGGCAGCATGCCCCAGACCGCGCGCTCGATCACGCGCTCGGGGCGCTTCTCGAACACCGACTTCAGGGACGTGAAGCGCTCGTGCCCCATGTACCCCGTATGCCGGAAATAGCGCTTCTGCTCGAGCTTGCGGCCCGTGAACCTCACCTTCGCCGCGTTCACCACCACCACACAATCCCCGCCGTTCAGGTGCGGCGTGAACGTCGGCTTGTGCTTGCCCCGCAGGAGCTGCGCCACGCGGCTGGCGAGCCGGCCGAGAGGCTGGCCCGCGGCGTCCACCACCCACCAGCGCCGCGCGACGTCTTCCTTGCGCAATACGAATGTCTTCATGCCGGTCCGGTTTGCGTTAGCCTGATAGGATACCAGCGCCATAACGGTAAGTCAACGAGAGGCTTCCGAGCTCTCGAGGGTGACGAGTGGAGTCCCCTTGTCGACCGTCTGGCCGACGGCCACGTGCACCGCGGCTACGACGGATGGTCGGGGTGCCCGCAGCTCGTTCTCCATCTTCATCGCCTCCACTACCACCAGTCCCGCGCCCGCCTCCACCCGCTGCCCCTCGGTGACCTCCACACGCACCACGAGACCCGGCATCGGTGCCTTGACGATCCCGCCGGCCGCGGGTGGAAGCGGCTCGCCGGCCAGGGACTGCACGCGGCGGGTGCGCTCATCCACCACCGTCCCCTCGATGCGCTCTCCCGCGACCCCCAGCGCCCAGCGCCTCCCGGTCTCGAGCACCTGGGCCGCCACAGTCCACGATTGACGATCGAGCAGCAGGTGGACGAGCGGCGTGCCGGGAATCGCGGCGAGGTGGGCCTCGAGCTCCGCCCCGTCCAGGCGAACGCGACCGCCCTCGACCACCACCTCGAACGAATGGGGGCCGATGCGGACGAAGTATTTCACCGCGCCGACCCCCACCCCGAGTGCGGAATGCGGAATGCGAAGTGCGGAATTGAAAGGGGAGGTTCGATCCGCGACGCCGGCCATACCGCTCGACGATCCTCCGATCCACTCCGCATTCCCCACTCCGCATTCCGCATTCGCTTCATGCCGCCTCCAGCACCGCCACCGTCTCGACGTGCGCCGTCTGGGGAAACAGGTCAAACGCCCGCAACGCCGTGCTCCGGTAATTGACGCTCAGCCGCCGTAGGTCCCGCGCCAACGTCGCCGGGTCGCAGGAGAGGTACACCAGGCGCCCGACGGGCCGGCCCGTGAGCCGCAGCGTGACATTCCAATGCAGCCCGGCGCGCGGCGGGTTCACGACCACGACGCTCGGCTCGGGCAGCGACGGCAGGATCTCCTCCGCCCGCCCGGCGATGAACCGGATCGGCCGGCCGCACTCCCGCCGGCGCGCCCACTCGATCGCCCGTTCGTCCGCGTCCACGCTCACCACCTGCGCCCCGCGCTCCGCCAGCAGCAGCGCGGTGTCACCGATCCCGCCGTACAGGTCCCAGGCGACGCTGCCGCGCAAGTCGCCCAGATGCTCCACCGCCCAGCGCCGCGCGAGGGTCGCCATCTCCGGGTTCACCTGCTCGAACGCCGTCGCCGGGAAACCGGTGGCCGGCCCCGCCACCACCCGCGCTGCGCCCTCCAACGGTCGCCACCAGCACACCACGCCCTCGGGCTCGGGCAGCGCCTCGCGCAACCGCTCCGCCTCGAGCCACGGCGCGCCTCCCCCGCCCGATTCCGCGATCACGTGGCGCCGACCCTCGCGGTCGAGCCGCACGGTGAGGCGCGTGAGCCGCCGCGGAAGCAGCTCGAGCCGCTGCTTCAGCTCGCGCCACAGGGCCATCACGCGGAAGTCGGCGATGTGGCAATCCGCCAGGGCGAACACGGCGCCGGGCCGGTCGTACGGGTGCAGGCCCACGACCGTACCGTCTGCCGGTCCGCCCGTCCGCCCGACCGCCAGACTGATTTTCGCCCGGTAGCGCCACTCCCCGATCGCCTCCTCGATCTCGGGGTCGGGGAGGTCGAGCTTGCCGATGCGGCGCAGCGCGTCGCCCACGATCGCGCGCTTCGCGACGAGCTGGGCCTCGTAGGCGAGGTGCTGCAGCTGGCACCCGCCACAACGGTCCCGCACATAGTGGGGGCACGGCGGCGTGACCCGCGCGGCGCCCGCCGCGACGATCTCCTCGACATCTCCCCTCGCGAAGTTCTTGTGGAGCTCGATCCCGTCGCGCAGCCGCACGCGTTCCCCCGGCGTGGTGCGCGGCACGAACACCGCGCGGCCGTCCCGCAGTCGTCCCACGCCGGCGCCGCCGGCGGCGATCCCCGTGATCGCGACGACCTCGCCGCTCATTCGCTCAATCCCTCGCGCCGCGCCGCATGCACCCAGGGGGACTGGCGGTCGGGCAGCCAGGGCGTGGACGGCTGCGGAGGCGGGGCCGCGCCGGTCCGACATTCTTCGGCGAGCAGCGCCGCGACCACGGCGAGCGGCCGCGCCAGCCCGGGGCGGATCTCCTCCGACAGGAGCCGCGCCCCCGCGCGCTCGAGGTACGCGATATCGATCTCGCCCCGCTGGAAGTCGGCGTCGTCCATCACCCGCAAATGAAACGCCTGTGACGACGGGATCCCCACGATCACCAGCTCGCGGAGCGCGCGCTGCATCCGCTGCAGCGCGACGGCCCGGGTCTCGCCCCACGCGATCAGCTTGGCGATGAGCGGGTCGTAGAACAGCGTGACTTCGTTCCCGGCCTCGATCCCGCCATCCCAACGGATCCCCGGCCCGGCAGGCGGGCGCAAATACGCGACCGTCCCGGTGGCGGGAAGGAAATCCTGAAAGGGGTCTTCGGCGGTGATCCGGCACTCGATGGCATGGCCCCGTGGCTGCAGCGTGCCCGCATGGACGCGCAGCGGCTGCCCGGCTGCAATCCGGAGCTGCTCGCGGACGATGTCCACGCCGTAGACCAGCTCCGTCACCGGGTGCTCCACCTGCAACCGGGTGTTCATCTCGAGGAAACAGAACTCGCCCGTCGGCCCGAGCAGGAACTCGATGGTTCCGGCGCTTCTGTAGCCCACCGCGCCCGCCGCCGCCGCCGCCGCGTCGCTCATGCGCCGCCGCAGTGCCGGGGTCACGGCGACGGAGGGCGCTTCCTCGATGAGCTTCTGATGCCGCCGCTGGATGCTGCACTCCCGCTCGCCCAGAGCCACGACCCGCCCGAAGGAGTCGGCCAGGACCTGGATCTCCACGTGCCGCTGGCGCTCCAGGTACTTCTCTACGTAGACCTCGCCTGCCCCGAACGCCTTCAACGCCTCGCTCTGCGCCGCCTCGAGCGCCGATGCCAGTTCGCTCTCCTCACGCACCAGTCGCATCCCCTTGCCCCCGCCGCCCGCGGCAGCCTTGAGCAGCACGGGAAGCCTCAGCCGCGCCGCCTCGGCGCGCGCCTGCACGTGGTCGGCGACCGGCCGCATCGTTCCCGGTACGATCGGCACGCCCGCCGCCTGCATCCGACGGCGGGCTTCCGTCTTGTCCCCCAGGGCGCGGATCGCCTCGGGCGGCGGGCCCACGAAGATAAGGCCGGCGTCGCCCACCGCCTGCGCGAACTCCGCGCGCTCCGAGAGAAAGCCGTAGCCGGGATGGATCGCCTGACACCCGGTCGTGCGCGCAGCCCCGATGAGCTTCGGGATGCTCAGGTAGGATTGCGGCGCCGGCGCGGGTCCGATCGGCACGGCCATGTCGGCTGCCCGCACATGAGGCGCCAGCCGGTCCGGTTCGGAATAGACGGCCACCGCCTCCAGCGCCTCTTCATGACAGGCCCGGATGATCCGCAACGCGATCTCACCGCGGTTGGCGACGAGAACCCGCTTGATGGGAGAGACCTCAGACATCAGACATCAGACGTCAGACATCTGACATCGCCCACGATGGGAGAGAGATCGCACACCAGACCTCCGTGGTGACCAAGCGCGCTGACGTCTGATGTCTGACGTCTGATGTCTGACGTCTGATGTCTGACGTCTGAAGTCTTCAGTTCAGCGCCGGCAACTCGGAATCTCACCGGTCAGCTTGAATGTGGCGAGGGCGCCGCAGAGCGCGGGAGTCGCCCGGGCGGCGCTCCGATAGAGGGTGAGCGCCGGCTCGGCCCACACCTCGTGGCCGTCCAGCGCCATCCGGAGGGCGGCGAACACGAAGTCGCGCGGTGGCACGTGGTCGTGTTTCGCCTCGGGACCGGCGATCCACACCAGCGGCCGGGCGGTCCAGGCGATCCGCGATCCCCCTTGGGGCGGCCGGTCGAACCCCATGCTGACGCACACGGGCCGGTGCTTCACCGTCTCAGAGAGCCAGGTCCCGCTCTCGCTCCGTCGCCCCAGCTTCAGATCGTGAGCGAGCCGCGCCTGCAGTACCGGGTCGGCCCGGGATGCGGCCAGTGGGACGACGAGCAGATCCGGCCGGAGGCCGCGCGAGAACCGCATGTACCACGCGGCGTACGAATCGGCCGCGTGGGCCGTGAGGAGGATACCCCAGGTGGGGCAGGCGCGAAGCAAATTCTCGCCCAGCTCCTCGAGCACGGGCGGCAGCTTCAAGTCCGCGGGGACGGGCCCCCACTCCTGCGGGCCCGCGGTGGTGCCCTGCTCTTCCCACGCGAGGCGCGACCGGGCGCTCCAGGCGCCGACCCGCAGCACGCGGGCGGAGTCCGCTTCCGGATTCGCTCCGGCCGCGCTCAGGAGCGCCGCCGCCCGCACGAGCGCCCCATCAGCGGTGTCGAGCACCGCGCGCACCCAGAGCGTGTCCTGCGCCGCGAAGTGGGGCGATGCGTGCGCCCGCTCCGAAAGATCGAGGTACGCGCGTCCCAGCATGAGCCACCCCCGCCCATCGGTCGAGTCATGGGCCACACGCACCCACAGCGCCGCGGCCGAGTCGGGCGGCGGCGGGCTGGCGGACTGGGGAGCCTGGAGGAGCGCCGCGAGCGAGAGGGCGCTATAGAGGAATGTTGCCATGCTTGCGGGGCGGATTGCGGTCCCGCTTCGTCTCGAGCGTCGCGAGCGCGTCGATGAGCCGCCACCGCGTCTCACGCGGATCGATGATGTCGTCGACATAGCCGCGGGCGGCGGCCAGGTAGGGATGGGCGAATTTCTCCCGGTACTCGGCCTCGCGCTCCTCGGTCGCGTCGGCCTTGTACAGGATCTCCACCGCGCCCTTCGGGCCCATCACCGCGATCTCCGCCGTCGGCCAGGCGACATTGTAATCGCCGCGAATGTGCTTCGAGTTCATCACGTCGTAGGCTCCGCCATACGCCTTTCGCGTGATGACGGTGAGCTTGGGTACGGTGGCCTCGCAGTAGGCGTACAGGAGCTTCGCCCCGTGCTTGATGATGCCGCCATGCTCCTGCGCCACGCCCGGCAGGAAGCCGGGCACGTCCTCGAACGTGAGGAGGGGGATGTTGAAGGCGTCGCAGAACCGGATGAACCGGGCGCCCTTCAACGACGCGTTGATATCGAGCACGCCGGCGAGCACGGCGGGCTGGTTGGCGATCACCCCGACCGGGCGCCCGCCCAGACGCGCGAACCCGACGAGCAGGTTACCGGCGAACTCCTTGTGCACCTCGAAGAACTCGCCGTCGTCCACGACGCGCCGGATCACCTCGCGCATGTCGTACGGCTTCGTGGGACTGTCGGGCACGATCTCGAGCAGGTCCTCGTCGCGCCGGTCCACCGGATCGTTGGTGGGACGGATCGGCGGGCTGTCGAGGTTGTTCGACGGGATGAAGCTGAGGAGCGTCCGCATCGCCGTCAGGCACTCGGGCTCGGAGTCGTGGACGAAGTGCGCCACGCCGGAAGTCGCCCCGTGCACATCGGCGCCGCCCAGGCTCTCGAAGTCCACCTCCTCGTGTGTCACCGTCTTCACGACGTTCGGGCCGGTGACGAACATGTAGGAGACCCCCCGCACCATGAACACGAAGTCGGTGATCGCGGGGCTGTAGACCGCCCCGCCCGCGCACGGGCCGAGGATGGCGCTCAGCTGCGGCACCACGCCCGAGGCGAGGGTGTTGCGCAGGAAGATCTCGGCGTAGCCGCCCAGCGAGACGACCCCCTCCTGGATCCGGGCGCCGCCCGAGTCGTTGAGCCCGATGATGGGAGCCCCGTTCCGCACGGCGAGGTCCATGACCTTGCAGATCTTTTCCGCGTGCGCCTCGGACAGGGAGCCGCCGAACACCGTGAAGTCCTGCGCGAACACGTAGACCAGCCGCCCTTCGATCCGCCCGTAGCCGGTCACGACCCCGTCGCCCAGATACCGTTCGTCGCCGAGCCCGAAATCGGTGCTGCGGTGCGTCACGAACCGATCGAGCTCCACGAACGTCCGGGGATCGAGCAGCACGTCGAGCCGCTCGCGGGCGGTCATTTTGCCTTTGTCGTGCTGCGTCTTGACGCGCTCGGGTCCGCCACCGAGCTCGGACTCGGTGCGCCTCTGCTGCAGCAACTCCAGCTTTTCGCGCATGGTCATGGCGAAAATCTAGAAAGGCGGCGTCTAGGCCTGATTTGCCTGCTTTTCGGCTTCGGGGGGGCCGTTCTCCTTCGGCCAGCCGGTGGCCGCCAGCACGATCCGGTGATGGATCGGGTCCACCTCCAGCACCTTCAGCTCGGCCGCCTGTCCTTCCTTCACCGCCTCCGCCAGATTCTGCACGTCGGGGATCCCGAGCTGAGACACGGGGACGAAGCCCTCGATGTCGTGGCCCAGGTCCACCACGACCCCCTTGTCCATCAGGCGCAGGACGCGACCCCGGAGCTCGGTGCCCACCGGATACGTCTCGCCGATCTTCAGCCAGGGATCCTCCTGGGCTTGCTTCAGGCCCAATGAGATCCGCTTGTTCTCGGCGTCGACGTTGAGGATCAAAACGTCCACCTCGTCGCCCTTCTTCACCACCTCCGACGGATGCTGGACGCGCTTCGTCCACGACATGTCGGAGATGTGAATCAGGCCGTCTATGCCCGGCTCGATCTCGACGAACGCGCCGAACGACGTGAGGTTGCGCACCTTTCCCTTGAGGCGCGCGCCGACGGGGTACTTCTGCGGCAGCGCCATCCAGGGATCCTCCTCGGTCTGCTTCATGCCGAGGGAGATCTTCTCCTCCGCCTCGTCCACCTTGAGCACCACGGCTTCGATCGTCTCCCCGATGGAAACGATCTTCGACGGATGCCGGACATTGCGGGTCCAGCTCATCTCGGAGATGTGGACGAGCCCCTCGATCCCCGCTTCGAGCTCCACGAACGCGCCGTAGTTGGTGATCGAGACCACTTTGCCCTGCACCCGGGTGCCGACGGGATACTTCGCCGCCACGTCCTTCCACGGGTAGGGTTGGAGCTGCTTCAACCCGAGGCTGATGCGCTCCCGCTCCCAGTCGATGTCGAGCACCTTCACCTCTAGCTCCTGGCCGATGTGCACCATCTCGGACGGATGCGAGACGCGGCCATAGCTCATGTCGGTGATGTGCAGCAGGCCGTCCACGCCGCCCAGGTCGATGAAGGCGCCGAAATCCGTGATGTTCTTCACGACGCCCTTACGCACCTGGCCCACCTGCAGCTCCTTCATCAGAACGTCGCGCTTGGTCCGGCGCTCGGCTTCGAGCAGCACGCGCCGGGACACCACGATGTTGCGGCGCCGCTTGTTGAGCTTGATGATCTTGAATTCGAACGCCTGCCCGAGCAGCTCGTCGATGTTCGGGACCCGGCGTAGCGCGATCTGGCTCCCGGGGAGAAACGCGTCGACACCCATGAGGTCCACCACCACGCCGCCCTTGATCTTCTTCACCAGCGTTCCTGCGACCGGGTCGTCCTTCTCGTGGGCCTCACGGATCCGCTCCCAGACCCGCATGAAATCGGCCTTCTTCTTCGAGAGAACGACCGCGCCCTCCTGGTCCTCGAGGTGCTCCAGGAAGACCTCGACCTCGTCCCCTTCCTTGAGCGAGCGCGGGTCCTTGAACTCGTCGATCGGCACCGCACCCTCCGACTTGAATCCGACGTCGAGGATGACGGCGGTGTCGGTGACGCGGAGGACCCTGGACTTGACGATCTCTCCCTCTTCGATGTTCGAGAGCGTCCCCTCGTACAGTTCCGTCATCTTCGCGATTTCGTCCGGCGAATACTCTTCCTGGAGGTCGGAGCGGACTCGCAGGTGGGAATGAGAGGCGGAGGGGGACGGCTTGGCGGACTGTTCGTCCGGCGTATCTACCAGCATTCAGGGTTCCGGTTCGGTTGAGCGTTTGTGGTCGAGCCCGGAAGTCTGCCCCGGGCGGCTGCCCCTCAGGGCCAGCCCGGGGAGCCACACAACCTACCCGAAAAAGCGCTTCCGCGCCAGCGCCACGACGCGCTGCACCTGCTCCTCGAGCGGCAGATCCGTCGTGTCGAGCAGGATCGCGTCCGGCGCGGCGCGCAGCGGCGCCACCGGCCGCGTGGAATCGGCGTGGTCTCGGGCCGCCAGAGCTTCCGTTTCGCGGCGCAGCTCGTCGGGATCGGTGCGGTCGCTTCCGCCCGCCTCCCCCGGCTCCCCCGGCCCCCCCCGCTGTGCGAGCCGGCGTCGAGCCCGCTCCTCAGGGCTGGCGGTCAGGAAAACCTTGAGGGGCGCATCGGGGAACACGACCGTCCCGATGTCCCTCCCCTCGACCACTACTCCCTGCGGGTAATCGAGCGCGGCCTCGCGCTGCCGCACGTTTACCCAGTCGCGCACTTCCGGGATGGCCGCAATCTCGGACACCCGGCGGGTCACGCGCTCGGATCTGATCGCCGCGGCCACGTCCACGCCGGCCACCTCCGGTCGAAACACGGCGCCTGCGAGCACCAGGCGCACGGGTAGGTCCTCGGTCAGAGCGAGGATCCGTTGCGGACCCCACCCTGCCCCTTCGTCCTTCCCTCCTTCCTCGTTCCCCAGGTTGTCCAGGGCCGCCAGCGTGATCGCGCGGTACAGGGCTCCCGAATCGAGGTGCGCCCAACCCAACCGCCGAGCCACGGCTTCGGCGGTGGACGACTTGCCCGAGGCCGCCGGGCCGTCAATCGCGATGACGCGCACCGGTCATCCGCTTGAGGTCGCGGAAAAACCCGGGGTAGCTGATGGCCACGGACGCGCGTTCGGAGAGCCGCACGTCCGCTCCGGGCAACGTGGCGAGAACCGCGAACGCCATGGCGAGCCGATGATCGCGCGCCGTCTCGACCCGGCCGCCGGGGGGCCGCGTGGTGCCGCGTACGTGCAGGTCATTCCCCTGCGCCTCGGCGGCCACGCCAACGGCGCGGAGATTGGCGGCGATCAGCTCGAGCCGGTTGCTCTCTTTGACCCGCAGCTCACCGACCTCGCGGAACACCGTCTCCCCCTCGGCACGGCTCGCGAGCACCGCGAGGATCGGCACCTCGTCCACGAGGGTCGGCACCTCCGCGGCGGTGACGACCGTGCCCCGGAGGGCGGCGGGGCGGGCGATCAGGTCGGCGACCGGCTCGCCCCCTTCGTCCCGCAGGTTCACCCGCTCCACGCGCGCCCCCATCCGCTCGAGCACGACGAGGAATCCCGTGCGCGTCGGATTCACGCCAGTGTTCTCGATCGTAAGGTCTCCCCCTTCGGCGAGTACGGCGGCGGCGACCAGGAACGCGGCGGAGGAGGCGTCGCCGGGGATCGAGAGGCGGAATGGCGGCACAGTCTTCCCCGGCGGCTGAAGGTTTATCGCGCCGTGCTCGAGGCGAAGGTCGAGCCCGAGGTGGAGCAACAGCCGCTCCGTGTGATCCCGTGACAGGTATGGTTCCCGTACCGACACGGCGACGCCGCCGCTCAACCCGGCGAGCAACAGGGCGCTCTTCACCTGTGCGCTCGCGACCGGGCTCGTGTAGGTGAGCGGCCGCAGCCGGCCGCCGTGGATCGTCAGGGGCAGCGCGTCGCCGCGCTCTTCCGCGATGTCCGCGCCCATGGCCCGCAGGGGCTCCGTCACGCGTCGCATCGGGCGGCGTCTGAGCGACGCGTCGCCCGTGAGCGTGGCCGGGAACCGCTGCCCGGCGAGGATGCCGAGCATCAGGCGGGCGGTCGTGCCCGAATTGCCGCAATGCAATCGGGATGCGGGACGCGTGATGCGGGATGCGTGAACCCTCACGGTCCCGCCGTCGCGGATGGGGGAGATGACCGCGCCGAGCTGGCGGAGTACACGCGCGGTGGACTTCACGTCCTCCCCGGTGAGCAACCCGGCGAGCTCGCTCTGCCCGTGGGCCAGCGCGGCGAGCATCAGGGCGCGGTGGGAGATGCTCTTGTCGCCCGGCGGCCGCACCGTGCCCCGCACCTTCCCGCGTCGAGTCTCCGGCGCCAATCGGCGGCGCGCGTGAGCCAGCTTCGTAAGGCGACAAGAG
>DATDFP010000129.1:0-8476 GCA_036522535.1 Gemmatimonadales bacterium | reverse complement strand
GCCGGTGGTACCCCGGCCCCACGGCGCAGCCGGCGATCAGGGTGGCGGCAACGACGACGACGGCGAGACCCGCCGATGGGGGGGGCGGCAGCTCAGTCTCCCGGCGCCGGGGCGGGAGCCGCGGCGGACGGCGCCTGGGTTCGTTCCCCGGCGCGGCCCGGCGCGAGCCCCCGCTCGCTCAGGGCCCGGATCGCGGCGAAGAACAGCGGTATGAAGAACACCCCGACCGTCGTTGCCACGAGCATCCCGAAGAACACGCTCGTGCCGATCGAGTGCCGGCTCGCGGCACCGGCCCCGCTCGACGTCAACAGCGGTGCGACGCCCAGAATGAACGCGAACGAGGTCATGAGGATCGGCCGCAGCCGCTCGCGGCCCGCCTCGAGCGCCGCCTCCCGGATGGAGCGTCCCTCGGCGCGCAGCTCGTTCGCGAACTCGACGATCAGGATCGCATTCTTCGCCGCGAGGCCGACCACGACGATCAGGCCGATCTGCACGTACACGTCGTTCGGCATGCCGCGCAGCCAGACGCCGAGCAGCGCGCCAAACGTGCCGAACGGCACGGCCAAGAGCACCGCGAACGGGATCGACCAGCTCTCGTACTGCGCCGCGAGCACGAGGAACACCATCACGAGCCCGAGCGCGAACACCAGACCTCCCTGGCCGCCCGAGGCGCGCTCCTGATAGGACTGGCCGCTGAAGGCGTAGCCCACGCCCTGACCGGCGTACTTCTCCTGCGCGAGCCGCTCCACTGCGTCGAGCATCTGGCCGGAGCTCTTGCCGGGGGCCGGAGCGCCGATCACGAGCGCGGACGTAAAGCCGTTGAAGCGTGTCAGGACGCTCGGCCCAGCCTGGAATTCCGTGCGCGTGAGCGCGGAGACCGGCACCATCTGCTGATTGGGGCCGCGCACGTACAGGCGGCCGATGTCCTCGGGCGTCTGGCGAAACTTGGGCTGCGCCTCCGCCTGCACCCGATACGTCTTGCCGTACAAGTTGAAGTCGTTGATGTAGAGCGTCGAGAGGAACGCCTGGAGCGTCTGGAACAGGTCCGTGAGGGAGATGCCCAACGCTTTGGCCTTTTCCCGGTCGACGTGGACGTAGATTTGCGGCGTGTTCACCCGGATGGTCGAGTACACGCCCCGCAGCTCCGGGCGCCCGTTGGCCTCGCGCGTGAAATCATTGACGAGCCCGCCGAACCGTTGCACGTCGTTCACGCCTCGATCTTGCAGGTTCATCTCGAGGCCCGCGGTCGTGCCCAGGCCGATGATCTCCGGCAGATTGAACGCGAACCCGCGCGCGTCCCGCATGCCGAACAGATAGCCGTTCACGGCGCCGAGCACCGCGTTGATTTGGTCCTTCCGAGACGTGCGCTCGTCCCAGGGCTTCATGTTGACGAAGATGATCGCGGCGTTCGTTTGGTTCGCGTTCTGGATAAAGTCCAGCCCGACGAGCGACACGACGTGAGCGACGGCCGCCTGCTGCTTCAAGAAGCCTTCGATCCCGCCGACGACTCCCTCAGTCCGCTGGCGTGAGGCGTCGTCCGGCAACGCCACGAGCATCGCGAAATACCCCTTGTCTTCGCCGGGGATGAACCCACTGGGCACGCTGCGGATGAGCACGAAGACCAGCGCAACGACGACCCCAAAGGCGGCGAAGAACATGCGGGGGCGGTCGATCACGCGGCCCGCCGCGCCGAGGTAGCGCTCCGTGGCCACGCGGAAGCCGTGGTTGAACCGCTCGAAGAACCGGCTCAGCGGCCCCCCGGGCTGGCGCCCGGGGTCAGTGGTGACCCCGGACGCCAGTCCGGGGGAACTAGGGGGCTTGAGCAGCACGGCACACAACGCCGGCGTGAGCGTCAACGCCACGATCCCCGAGAGGACAACCGCGATCGCGATCGTGATCGCGAACTGCCGGTACATGAGGCCCGTGATGCCCCCCAGGAAGGCCACGGGGACGAAGACGGAGCACAACACCAGCACGATGGCGATCAGGGCCCGGCTCACCTGACGCATCGCCCGGTCCGCGGCCACCGCGGGCGCCACGCCCTCGCTCGCCATGATGCGTTCCACGTTCTCGATCACGACGATCGCGTCGTCCACCACGATGCCGATCGCCAGCACCAGGCCGAACAACGTGAGCAGGTTGACCGAGAAGCCGAGCACCTGCATGCCGAAGAAGGCGCCGATGACGGAGACGGGCACGGCGAGCACGGGGATGAGCGTCGCCCGCCAGCTCTGCAGGAAGATGAAAACCACGAGGGTCACGAGCAGCATCGCCTCGAACAGCGTCTTCACGACCTCGTCGATGGAGGCGGTGATGTAGGGGGTCGTGTCGAACGGCACCGACCACCGCACGCCGGCGGGAAAGCTCTTGGCCAGCTCGCCCATGCGCCGCAGCACCGCCTGCTTCACCTGGAGCGCGTTCGCTCCCGGTCGCAGGAAGACGAGGAACAGGGCCGTGGGCTTACCGTCGAGCCGCCCCACGACGTCATAGTTGCGAGCCCCCAACCGGACCTCGCCAATGTCGTTGACGCGCACCAGCGAAGCGTCCGGCCGCCCCCGCACGATGATCCGTCCGAAGTCGGCGGGGTCCGTCAGCCGGCCCGTCGTGACCACGGGGATCGTGAGCTGAGTGCCCCGCGGCGACGGCTCGCGCCCGATGCGCCCGGCCGGGTTCGTGGCGTTCTGCTCCTGCACGGCGGCGGCGACGTCCGACACGGTCAACCCGAGCTGCGCCATGCGGTCGGGGTCGAGGCTCAGGAGCATCGAAAACTCGAGCTGGCCCACCGTCTGCGCGTCGCCGACGCCGGGAAGGCGCTTGAGCTCGTCCTGGACGTAGATCTTCGAGTAGTTGCTCAGGTACTCGGCGTCGTAGCGCGGGTCGTCCGCGGTGAGCGCGCCAACCACGAGGATGCTCGTCTGGCGCTTCTGCACCGTGATCCCGTTGCGCACGACCTCCTGGGGCAGCTGCGGCTGGGCGCGCGCGATTTGGTTCTGCACGTCCACCGCCGCGAGGTCCGGGTTCCGGGAGATGTCGAAGTAGACCGACAGGTTCATGACGCCGTCGCTCGAGTTCGACGACTTGAAGTAGAGCAACCCCTCGAGCCCCGACAGCTGCTGCTCGATCGGCGCGGCCACCGCCGCGGCGACGTCCTGCGCCGTCGCCCCCGGGTAGACCGCCTGGACCTGGATCTCGGGCGGTGTGAGCGCCGGGTAACTGTTCACCGGGAGCGTGCGGAGCGCGAACAGCCCGAGCAGCACGATCACGATCGAGATCACGGCCGAGAAAATCGGCCGCCGGATGAAGACGTTGCGGATCTGCGGCGCGTCGCTCACGGGCCGATCTTGATCTTGGGCGGCGCCGACGGCGCGGCGATCACGGCGCTATCCGTCACCGCTGCCGCGCTCGAGTCCACGGCGGGCCGGTACGCCACCGGCGTGGCCAGCTGTCCGGGGGCGACGCTCTGGACGCCATCCACCACCACACGGTCGCCCGCCCTGAGGCCCTGCTCGATCAGCCACGCCCCGCCCTCCCAGGACGTCGCCACCACGTCCCGCGCCGCCACCTTGTTGCTGTCGCCCACCACGTAGACGAACGCTCCGCCCAGGCCCCGCTGGACGGCTCGCTGGGGCACGAGGATCGCACCCGGCCGCTTGAGGCCCACCAACCGGACCCGCACGAACTGGCCCGGCAGCAACACGTGCTGCGGATTCCGGAACTCCGCGCGGAGCGAGAGGGTCCCGGTCACGGGCTGCAGGGCGAGGTCGACGAAATTGAGGAGGCCGGTGCCGGGAAAGATGCTGCCGTCCGCGAGCGTCACTTGCACTGGGAGCACGCGGGCCGGCACGATGAGCCGGTGCGTCGCGATGTCCCGCCGCCAGCGCAGCACGTCCTGGTCGGACGGGCTGAAGTTCACGTAAATGGGGTCGACCTGCTCCACCGTCGTGAGCAGGTCGCTCGGGCCCGTCACACGGGCGCCCAGGTCCAGCAGCCCCCGGCCGGCGCGCCCCGAGATCTCGGCGCGCACGAACGTGTCTTCGTAGTCCTTCTTGGTCTGGTCGGCGGTGGCCTGTGCCTGGTCGAATGCCTGCTGCGCGTCGTCCACGTCCTTCTGTGCTATGGCGCGCGAAGCGAGCAGCGACTTGAGACGCGCCAGGTTGCGATCGGCGTTGGCGAGCCGCGCCTGGGCGCTGCGGTAGGCGGCCTCATATGTAGTCGGATCGATCCGGAACAACAGCGTTCCCTTCGCGACGTCCGTGCCCTCGGCGTACGGGCGCGCGAGGATGACCCCGGTGACCTGCGCGCGCACCTCGACGCGACGCGACGCCGCGGCCTGTCCGACGAACTCGAAGCGCGCCGCGACCGTCTCCGGGGCGACGGTCAGCACGGAGACTTCGGGAGGAGGAGGAGCGGCGGGGGCGGCCCGCCCGCACGCCCAACCGCCCAGCAGCAGTGCTGCACCGCCGACCGCCCAGAACGCTGTTCGGCGAGAACGTCTCATACGCACGGCCGCATCAGGTGCCATGGAGCAGTCAGTCGAGCCGGATGAAGCCGCGCTGCAACGCAGTGGTGACCGCTCCGGTCCGGTCGTCGGCATCGAGCTTCTCCAGGATATTCTTGAGGTGCACTTTGACGGTGCCTTCGGTTCGGCCGATGCGAGCGGCGACCTGCGCATTGCTCAACCCCTGCGCCACGAGCTGAAGGACTTCGGTCTCGCGCGGGGTCAGCGCGATGCGGGGCGTATGCTCGGCCAGTCTCGCCGCCACCGCCGGCGGAATCCCGCGTTGGCCGCGATGCACACCGCGCACCGCACTCAAGACCTCGGTGCGCAGCATGTCTTTCAGGAGGTACCCCTGGGCACCGGCTGCGAGGGCGCGGTGGATGTCCTCATCGCCGTCGTAGGTCGTCAGCGCGATGATCTTCGCATCGGGAAACTCGGCCAGGATCGCCTTGGTCGCGGACAGCCCATCCATCACCGGCATGCGTAGATCCATCAGGACCACGTCGGGGCGATGCGCTCGGTACTGCTCGAGGGCTTCCTCTCCGTTGGCGGCCTCCGCCACGACCCGCAAGTCCGCTTCGGTACTCATCACGGCCGCGAGGCCCGAGCGAATGAGCGGATGATCATCCGCCGTGAGGATCGTGATCGGCGACGGCGCGGTCATAGTCAGGATGATACCTCGTGTCTCTGTCACCGACATACCCAGAATGGGGTAGCCACGCTGCGCTGCGTCGCTGCACCTCGGAGCGTCGCCACGTAAGCCGCGACCGCCACCACGTCCGCGTCGCTCGGCTGCCGCGCGCGGGCGGCGCCTCTCAAAATCCAAAGCCGACACCCGCCTGAAGCAACCGTCCCTCGCGGGTGGACGTGATGCCGAGCGACACCGTATTCCCTGGATCGAGGAACCCGAGCCATATGCCACCGCCCCCACTGGAGTGCCAGCCGCCGGGCGATGCCCCGTTCACATAGACGCGGCCGGCGTCGGCGGTTCCGAACAGTCCCCACACCGCGGGGAGCGCCAGGTAGGTGCGCGCGACGGTGATCCGCAGCTCCGCGCCGCCATACACGCTGGCATCGCCGGCGAAGCGGTTACGGTGATACCCGGGCAGCGTCGCGCGTCCGCCGAGGAAGGCCGACTCGAAGAATGGGAAAGTGCCCCACACCTTCCGGCCGCCGGCGTGAAGCGCCAGGGTCGGAGTCGCCGGAATGGGCGCGGACAGGAACGCCGCCGCTTCCGCCTCCCCGGACCCGAACGTGCTGGGGACATCCCACAGCGCCGGATGAACGCGGCCGGTCGCGGAGAAGTGAATGCCATGCTTCGGGTTCAAGGGCCGGTCCCGCGTGTCGACCTCGAACGTGAGGCGGCCACCCAGCTCGCCGAAGTCCCGGGCTCCGAGGAGAGTGTCTCGCAGCGTCGCAATCAGCCTGCCCGCGTTGTCGCCGGTGTGAGACCACCGCGCCGCGACACCGGCGCTCACCGCGACGTGTCGCCCGATCGGCATCACCAACGCGGGATCGAGTGAATAGACCTGCTGGCTGACTCTGTAGAAGTCGAGGCCGCCATCCGGGGTGTCATTCCCCAGACCGTGATAGCGCAGCACCTCGATTCCCGAAGCCAGGAGGTCGAGTCGCCAGAACCGTGACGCGTTCTCCGGGTGAAACTCGCCCGCGAGATCCGCACGAACCGCCTGAGCGCCGGCGGCATACCCGACGCGTCCCTGGATGTGGGAGGCGTACGGCGCCCGGCGGAAGCCGTACTCCGTGCGCAGGAACCCGGCGCCGACGAACACGCCCAGATCGCTATTTGCCTCGACCCAGGGAATCGGCCGCCACCAGGTCCCCCACTCGCGAGGAGGATAACGGTCGAGATCGCTCCCCACCCACTCCTTGTGGCGTCGCGAATCGATGGCCACCCGGCGGCCCGCCTCGACGGAGTTGCGTCCCTGGTCGTCGTAGAACCTGACGCCGCCCGCCCGCGTCGAATCCACGAACACGTCATCACCCGGCCCGCCGACGACACGCAGCCTGATGCCCGGGGAGGCGCTGCCGCGCACGATCACGCGGTCGTCTCCGCCCCACAGCATCAGCCGGATCTCGCGGGTTTCGCGGTCGTCGAAGCGGCGCAGGAAGTAGGGCTGGACGTCGCTGCGGGCGCGGATCGAGACGTCGACGCGATGCTCATCGACCCGGGTGATCTCCGCCACCTCCGCCGCATCCGTCGCGCGAATCTCGACCTCGCGGGCAAGGAAGGCGTAGTACCGCACGGCCTCCTGCTCGAGGCGGTCCCGCCGGCTTCGCAACAGACGCGCCAGCCTCTCGCCGCCGATCGCGTACATCTCGGGCGGCATCCGGCGCACGGCGTCCTCGATCACGGCGTCCGTGAGCATCCGCTGCAGCGCCGTCGCCACCGAGTCCCAGGTATCGCGACTCAACCCGACCAGGAAGCGCCGGTCGAGCTCACGCCCATGCCAGTTAAGCCGCCAATCCGCCGGGTAATCGGGCTCGAACGTCACCAGCGGGGGGACGTAAATCCGGATCACGTCCAGCGCGAGGCCGTCGAGATTGACGAACGCCTCGTCGTGATCGCGCGAGATCGGCTCCCAGAAGGTCGCGCCCCCGGCGGTCGACCCCGCCCAACGGAACTGATCACGGTGGCGGTCGCGGTCTCCCATGAGGATGTCCATGAGTCGCGCGCGCAAGAACGCCCGCGCATCCACGCGGTCGTTGGGGCTGGCATCGAGTCGCTGGAACAGGCGCGTGGGCGAGATTACCCGGCGGGGACCGCGTGAGGAGGCAGTGTCCTCCGTGATCTCACTGGGCCGCTCTTCCATCATTCCCAGGACGCCCTCGAACTCCGCCCGGAATTCTCCCAGGGCAGGATCGTCGGGCATGACCGCCAGGGTCTGATTGACGTGCAACACGCCCGCCGCCTCGAGCAGCGCGCTCGCCACCACCGCCGCCGCCGGAAACGACGCGCTGACCCCATCCCGGCGCGCCTTCGCCACGAGCGAGCCCTGCAGCTCGGGTGCGAGCGATGCCGTGGGATCCTTGTCGACCGAGCGGAATTGGTATTCGCGACCGTCCTCGCCCGCGAAGCGGAGCGATTTCGTCTGGCTCCCCGCGTGCGCCCGCAGCGGTGTCAGTCCTCCGGCGAAGCTGTCGAGCTTGAGCACCGGAACGCGGATCGCCGTCGCCCAGAGATCGCGGTAATGTCGGCCGGCGATCGCCCGGTACAATCCACCCTTGGCATATCGCGCTCCGGGCGCGAGGACGACGAAGCTGTCGGCCCAGGCTGGCCGGGCGGGGGCCGACGACTGAGCCACGGCGCTCGAGCAGCCGACCACAAGCAGTGCGAGGGCCGCCGTATTCGCCCTGGGCGCCGCCCGAGACGTTCTCGGCGTCACCGAAGTCGAGACCAAGGGTCAGAGCGCCGACGTCAAGAGGACCGCGGCGATCAAGACGGCCGTCACGATGAGCGACAGGGCAACGCCCGCGTACAGCCTGCGAAGCGCGGCGAGCTTGGTCTCACCGAGACCGCCGAGGGCGAGCGACGCCACGCTCAGCTGCCGGCTGAGCTCTTCTCCGGTGATCCCTTGCCACGCCTTGTGGTAGTCCTCCTCGCTCGGACGGTTCGCGCCCATCGGCATCAAGCTGAGCGAGAGCGGCCTCTCGGGAGCGTCGTGCGGGAATACGAGGCGCATTCCGATGCTCGGGATCGGCGTCGAGGCGAGCCGCGGGCGCAGCGACTGTACCGCGTCGCGCAGGGTGTTGAGCACCAGCACCGCATACAGCGCGACGAACAGCCGTACGCCCCACGCAGCCGGCCCCGACCCGCCCCCAAAGACGTTCGCGCGGGTCAGGACCAGCACCGCCCCCGTGTTGACCACGCCGAAGACGATGAGCGCGTAGCGGACGCTGCGATCGAGGTCCTCCGCAAACCGGCGCTCCAGGCCCAGGATCTCCCACTGATTGCGAATT
>DATDFP010000128.1:0-31607 GCA_036522535.1 Gemmatimonadales bacterium | reverse complement strand
AGACGGCGGGCCCGATGTCGTGGTGTGGTATCGTCGCGGCAACCGGGGGCGCGGGAGGGGAAAGGGTCCGCCGGTGAAGATGGTAATTCGCCGGGAGGCGGACCGCGTGGTCTTCGTGGACACGCCGAGCCCGATACTGGTGGATATCGACGTGAGGCTGCGGGTGCCGTAGGTAAGGGCGGCAACCTCAGAGGGAAGAGAACCGGCCGCCGGGCAGAGGCTCGGCGGCCGGTCCGTTCACTCCCGAAATGACATCGCTACATCTTAAACCGCACTCACAATGCGCTGCACGGCGTCCAGCAGGCTTTGGCCGGCGGCCGGATCAAGGCGGCCCGAGCGCATCAGGGCATTCACCTGGTTCACGAACGCGGCGAATACGTTTTCGACCGGCGTGGTGTTGTTACGCTGCAGCTGCGCGATCGCCGCCTCGAGCTTCACGGTGAGCGCATTGGCGGTCCCCGGCTCGATCGTCCCGGATGCCACGAGGCCGCCGATCGTCCGCTCGATGTCGCGCGTCGCCTGGACCAGCGTCTCGACAACAACCGTCGCGCTGGCGGCGCCGACCCCGCCATCGTCGTCCCCCACGGTCACGGTGACGGTGTAGCTGCCCGGCGCGACGTACACATGGCGTAGCGCGAAGCTGTTCCCGACGAGGGAGAGAGGCTCGAGGCCCGAGCCATCGCCATAATCCACCGTCCCGCTCCAGACGTCGGCACCCGGGTCGGTGAAGGAGCCGGAGCCGCTGTAGGTCTCCCCCGGCAGCAGCGTGCCACCGCCAAGCGAGCCCACCGCGGGGGCCACGTTGGCGATCGTTGCCGTGGTGGATGCACTCCCGGTCAGGGTGCCGTCCGAGACGGTCAGCGTGACCGTGTACGTGCCGTTGTCCGCATATACGTGACTCACCTGCGCCCCGGTCGCGGTGGGACTCCCATCCCCGAAGTCCCACAGGTACGACAGGGCGTCGCCGTCGGCATCCGAGGACCCACCGCCGCCGAGCGTCACCGCGGTGCCCTCGGTCCCCGTCACCGGGGGGCCGGCGACGGCGACAGGTGCGAGGTTGGTGTTCAAGCTATAGATCTCCGCCGCGGCGAGGCTCGTCGTGCTCCGCCCGCCGGCAATCAGGGCGCGTCCGTCCGCCAGGAGCGTCGTCGTGTGGTCGAAGCGCGCGCTCGCGAGCGGCGCCGCCGTCGCGAAGCTGCCCGATGCCACGTCGTACAACTCCACGGTGTTCAGCGCGACCCCACCGACTTGGCCGCCGCTCACGAGCACGCGACCGCCCGGCAGCACCGTCGTCTGATGGTCGGCGCGACGTCCGGCCATCGCGCCGGTGCGCGTCCACGTCCCGGTCGCCGGATCGTACAGCTCCGCCGTGTTCAGGATGTTGCGGGCGCAGAACAGCGCGCCACAGCGGTCCACGCCGCCCGCCGTGAAGACCCGGCCGTCGGGCAGGAGAGAGAGGAAGTTGTCCAGCGCCGCCATGTCCTCGAACGTCCAGTAGCGCCGATTCCACATGCTGCCCGTGGCGGCCCACGTGCCGCTCTCAGGGTCGTACAACTCGGCCGTTGCGAGCGACGCGAACGGAGACGCGCCGATCCCGCCGGCGACGAGCACCCGGCCGTCGGTCAAACGCACCGCCGCCGCCGACTGACGCGCGGCGTTCATGGGGTCCGTGAGGGTCCACTCACCGGTGGCGGGATCGTACAGCTCCGCGGTGTTCCACATGCGGCTGCAGCGGTTTCCGCCGCCTGCAACGAGCACTTTGCCGTCCGCGAGCAGGGCGATCGCGGGGCTGCTGCGCGGCACTTGCATGCTGCCGGTCGGGCTCCATTGGCCGGTCGCCGGATCGTAGATCTCCGCGGACGTGCTCACCGGGTCCGTCGCACAGGTGTAGTTGGAGACGCCACCTACCACGAGCACCCGTCCGTCGGAGAGCAACACCGCGACATGCCCGAGCCGCGGAATCGACATGCTGGTGGTCGTCGTCCACGTCCCGCTTGCGGGATCGAACAGCTCGGCCGACGCAACGAGCGTGGAGCCGCTCGCACCACCCGCGACGAGCACGCGCCCGTCACCCAGCCGGACGGCCGCGTGCGCCCAGCGTGCGGAGTGGAGGCTACTGGTCGATGAAGAAGAGCCCGCGACGAGCGCGGAAGGGGTCACCAGCTTTGGGGGGTTCGGGCCGCCGACGGCATCGGACCGGCAACCGACCATCCAGAATACGAGTGGAGCGAGGATCAGGGCGCGACAACAGAGGGGGGACGTCTGCACAGACGGCACCTCGGCGCAATGGCGAGGGATCACCGTCCGGTGCGCAAGGACGTGGCGCCGACCCCCCGCACGCGCCGGGCACCGTCTATTAAGACGCCGCAGGGTGAAACAAGTATCGCATGTGACCATCCTCACCGTGACCGGCGTCACGATGCAATTGGGCCCTGGCTAACCCGCTGGCTCGGAGGACGTTGGATCCCTAGCGCATTCCGAAGCTCGGCAGCCATTGCGGTTTTGTCGGGTTCAGATCATACTCGGTATTACTCAATATGACCATAGGAACGAGATTCGCCCGGATTTCCATCACCCTTCCCCGGGAGCTGCTCGTCGCCGCCGATCGGCGGGCGCGAGAGCTCGACCGACCGCGCAGCTGGATCGTGGCGGAGGCGCTGCGAGGATATCTGAGCGGCGCTCCGGCTCAGCATCCGGCGGTCAGAGAGCCAGCCAACGTGCCGTACGGCGCGGCGCCGGGTCTCGGACCATACCGCTTGGCGCAGCTCGAGGCGGACCTTGCGCTCACACCCGAGCAGCGGGTGCGCGAGGCCGAGAGAACCGCGCGCGCCACGCCACGGCGTGCGCGATCCGGCCATCGTCTCCTGTTGTTCGACCGTTACGAGGATTACTTGGAGTGGAAGCGGAGCCAGGCCCTGACGGAGTAAGGCGCTATGAAACCTCCCTCGCGGAGGTGTGCGCCCGCTTGAACCACCACCGGGCCCGGTATGTGCTCGTAGGCGCCTCGGCGCTACAGCTCTGGGGCAGCACGCGGGCGACCCGAGACATCGACATCCTGATCGAGCCCACGGTCGCGAACGCGGGTCGCGTGCTCGCCGGCCTCGGCGAGACGGGGTTCGGATTCGCGAAGGAGTGGCTCGCCGAAGAAATCGTGAAGCGGCCTGTAACGATCATCGGCGACTCGCCACGCGTCGATATCCTCACCGTCGCCTGGTCAGTACACTATCGGGAGGCGAGCAAGGACGCGACCGTGTTCACCGTCGAAGAGGTGAAAATCCCCACGGCCTCGATCGACCACCTGATTGCGTCGAAGCGGACGGGGCGGTTGCAGGACGCCGCGGATATCGAGGTGCTGGAGGAGATCAAGCGGCTACGAGGGACATGACGTCATAGTCTGCCTTGAGGAAGCCAGGCCGGGGGCGGCAGTCAGCCGGTGGCTCGCGACGCATCGCGGTCACTATCATTCGGAGGTGGGACGGCCCGGTGCGACCGGCTTGTCCGTCGAGATAGCTTGTCCGTCGAGATAGGAGGTAAGTGGTGGCCACGCTGAGCCCCGACGCCTCTCCTCTCAGTGTGGAGCGCACGGCCAGCCCGGTCGCTCCGCGTCCGACCAGCCAGCGGGAGCTGGATGAGATGATCTCCCGCCTGCGCGACGGGGCGCCGGCGTTCGCCCGGCTGTCCCTCGAGGACCGCATCGCCCTCGCCCGCTCCATGCAGACCGGCTACCTGCGGGTCGCCGACCGCAGCGTCCAGGCTGCCTGCGCTGCGAAAGGCATCCCGCCGGGCGCGCCCGTCGCGGGGGAGGAGTGGGCGACCGGCCCGTGGTGCGTGGTGCGCCACTTACGGCTCGTGATGGAGTCCCTGCAAGCCCTGAAGCGCACCGGCGACACCGCGATCGGGCCTCTCGGCCAGACCCGCGACGGGCGTCTCACCGTGCGCGTGTTTCCCGCGAGCAGACTCGACGCCGTACTGCTGTCCGGCGTCACCGTCGACGTGCACCTGGAGCAGGGGATGAACGAAGAAGCGGCCCGCACCACGCGCGCGAGCTTCTACAAGGGACGCGCGCACCAGGGCCGGACGGTCCTCGTGCTCGGCGCGGGCAACATCGCCGCCATTCCGGCGATGGACGTCATCACCAAGCTGTTCAACGAAGCGGCGGTGTGCCTGCTCAAGATGAACCCGGTGAACGCCTACCTCGGCCCGTTCATCGAAGCGGCCTTCGCCGAAGCGATCGCCCGGAATTTCCTCGCAGTGGCGTACGGGGGCGCCGCGGAAGGAGCCTACCTGGCGCAGCACCCTGGAATCGATCAGATCCACCTCACCGGCTCCGACCGGACCTACGAAAGCATCGTCTGGGGCCCACCGGGCCCCGAGCGCGAGGCGCGTAAGGCCCGGAACGACCCGGTGATCAAGAAGCCGGTGACGGCCGAACTGGGCAACGTCTCGCCGGTGCTCGTAGTACCCGGTCCGTACAGCGACCGGGCGCTCGCCTTCCGGGCGGAGAGCATCGCCGGGGCTGTGACCTACAACGCCTCGTTCGTTTGCAACGCAGCCAAGATGCTGGTGACGCCGAAGGCCTGGGACAAGCGCCGGACGCTGCTCGCCTCGATCGAGAGCGTCCTCTCGCAGGTGCCGACCCGGAAGGCGTATTATCCGGGAGCCGAGGATCGCTGGCGGCGCCTCACCGAGGGGCGGGGCGGCGTGCGCCGGATCGGCACGCCGGGCCCGGGCGAGTTGCCGTGGACCGTCCTCGCGGGTCTCGATGCCGGTGCGGTAAGCGAGCCGGCCTTCACGACCGAGCCGTTCTGCTCGATTCTGTCGGAGACAGAGGTCGGGAGTGCCGATCCAGTCGAATTTCTGGACCGCGCGGTGGATTTCGCGAACAACCAGCTGTGGGGGACGTTGTCGGCGGACCTCGTGATTCACCCGAAGCTGTTGAAGGATCCCCGCATTGCCGAGGCACTGGAACGGGCGATTGCGCGGCTTCGGTACGGCGCGGTGACGGTCAACGGCTGGACCGGATTCATCTTCGGTTTCGGGACGCCGCCGTGGGGCGCCTATCCCGGCTCAACCCCTGCCAACATCCAGAGTGGGAACGGGTGGGTGCACAACACCCCCATGCTCGAAGGCATCGAGAAGGCCGTGTTGCGGCATCCGCTCACCATCGTGCCGAAGCCGGCCAGCTTCCCCAGCCACCGAACCGCGCACACACTCATGCGGCGGATGACCCATCTGGAAGGGCGGCCTAGCTGGTTGAAACTCCCGGGCATCATCGCGACGGCACTGCGCGGCTGACCCGATCCGGAAGGCGCTTCCCGCCGCGAGGTTCGGCCGATTTCCTCGACGGCGCGTCGCGACGCATCTGCAGGTGATCCCGCGTGACCCGGATCTCGACCTGGTTCACATCCAGCCGAAGCCATGCAGCTCCGTTGTCTCCCCCCTACACCCCGGAGCGGCGGTGCAACCGCCGTCGCGGCAGAGCGGACCCGAAGCTGAGCTTGATACTGGAGCAACCGCTTGCGGCGCGCTCCCGCAGCGCCGCTGCGACGACTGCTGATTGGTCGCCATCGACGTCCCACCACAGCCTCGTCGCTCCGCGCCCGGGGCGGGTGAGCTTGGACCGGTACGGCTCTTGCTCGCAGCCGGCGGAACGGCGAAGCGGCGCTTCGCCCGCGAACACTCACCCGAGAAGGAGGTGCGTATGCGGCAGCTGCTGGGCACGCTCGTCGTTGCCGGATTGGTGGGCCTCATGGCCTGCGACGGACCCCATGGGATCACGAGTCCGACCGGCCCGAGCTTCAGAACGGCTCAGTCGAATGGGGCGGAGCCCGAAGTGCCGTCGGGCCAGCACCCGCAGCCCAACCCGAACAAGGCCCGCAATTCGCATTAGCGGAGCCCGGGGAATGGCCGTTGGCGCGCGGCGTCCCGCTCGAGCGGGGCGTCGCGTCGCTTTTCTCAGGGCGGAGTGGAGGGTGCAGAGGAGAGACCGCCCCTGCTGAGCGAGCATGCTAGACCGAGAGATAGGGCACGGGGCGGCCCTTCGTTGAGCGAGCCGTTTTGGGCGCTGGAGCGCGCCCGAGTCAACGAGCGACTGGGCAATCACCAGAAAGCGCTCGCCGAGCGCTACGCCTGCGGCGCATGCCACCGTCTATCTCGCCCAGACGGAACTCTGCCCAGCCTTGTGGCGTCTGACGTCTGACCTCTGACGTCTAAAGGCCGACCGCTCTTACACGCCGCCACTCCAGTCCACGGGATAGATCTTGCCGCACTGCGGGCACCACAGCTCCTTCGGCTGCGTCGCGAGGTGGTGCCGGCCGTGACAACCGGGGCATACGAGGTAGGTGCGATGCGCCTCGTCATTCGCGTGCCCGTGCCGCTTCGCCTCGACGGCCGCCCCGGCGGGCGTCAGTCGCACAACGCTCCACGTCCAGGGCTCGTGGCGACGCACCAGCAGCTGGTCCCGCGTGATCCGGACCTCGACCTGGTTCACATCCAGGCGAAGCCACGGGGCTCCGCTGTCTTCCACCACTCGGTACCATTCCCCTCGACGCAGTCCCCGCTCCGCCGCGAAGTCGCCCGTGCCGCGTGCCCATCCGATCTCGGCCATGGTGTACTCCAGTGTCTCGGCATCTGTCGCTGCATAATCCTGGCAGGTCCTCGAACCCCGCTCCACACGAGCGAACGAGGTTCGGATGTTGCGTCGAAACTACACCACGGAACGCTGGGTGCAACCGGCCGGCGGGATGGCAGATCCGAGACGAGCCGGGAAACGCATAACCAACGGCACCAGTTGATGTTAGCTCATTCCCGACCTGCCGCGCGGGCGTCGAGCCCGGCGGTCCGCCGCGCCCGGAGGGACCCCCCGGCGTTCTCGTCAAAAGGACCTCACCCCCGCTACTTTCAGCATTCGCATGCACACCGCCCGCCGCACGCACGGCTTCACCGAATCGGTGATTCGCGGCATGACCCGGCTCGCGAACGAGCACGGCGCGATCAACCTGGCGCAGGGGTTCCCCAACTTCCCCTGCCCCGACGTGCTGAAGGAAGCCGCCGCCCGCGCCATCCGCGAGGACTTGAACCAGTACGCCATCACCTGGGGCGCCAAGCGGTTGCGTGACGCGCTGGCGCGGAAGTACGCCGAGTGGTACGGCATGACCGTCGATCCGGAGGCGGAAGTCACCGTCACCTGCGGCGCGACGGAGGCGATGGCGTCGGCGCTGCTCGCCATCGTCGATCCGGGCGACGAGGTGATCGTGCTCGAGCCGTTCTACGAAAACTACGGGCCCGACGCGATCCTGTGCGGCGCGAAACCGGTCTTCGTGCCGATCGCCGCGGGCGCGGAGCTCGACCTCGACCGGCTCGCGGCGGCGTTCTCGCAGCGCACCCGCGCGATCATCGTGTGCACGCCGAACAACCCGACCGGCCGCGTGCTGTCGCGCCGCGACCTCGAGGCGATCGCCGAGCTGTGCCGGCGATACGACGCCTACGCGGTGACCGACGAGATCTACGAGCACATCTACTTCGACGGGAAGCACATTCCGATAGCGACGCTGGCCGGGATGCGCGAGCGCACTGTCACGATCAGCGGCGCGTCGAAGACATTCAGCGTGACAGGCTGGCGCATCGGGACGATCGTCGCGCCGCGGCGCGCGACCGATGCGATCCGCAAGGTGCACGATTTCCTCACGGTGGGCGCGCCGGCGCCCCTGCAGGAGGCGGTGGCCGTCGCGCTGGAGACGCTCGGACCGGACTACTACGAGACGCTCGCGCGCGCCTACCGCACGCGCCGCGACCTGCTGCATGGCGCGCTCATCGACGCCGGGTTCCGCTGCCGGGCCCCCGAGGGGGCCTACTACATCCTGGCCGATTTCTCGGGTATCTCCGACCTCCCGGACGACCAATTCGCCCGCTGGCTCACTTGCGAAGTCGGCGTCGCGCCGGTGCCGGGCTCGAGCTTCTTCAGCCGGCCGGAGTCGGGACGGAAGCTCGTGCGGTTCGCGTTCTGTAAGACGGAGGAGCAGCTGCGGGAGGCAGGGGAGAGACTGAAGACGGTAGAGGGCGGTAGAGGGCGGTAGAGGGCGGTAGAGGGCGGCAAAGGTGGTTCCGCGGCTCCACCTCTACCGTCTTCTACCGCCCTCTACCGTCTTCTACCGCCTTCTACTGCCCTGCCTTAATCGCCATCTCGGGCGAGGGCCGCGCCGCATCCACGACGGCGGCGGGCGTGCGCTCTACTCGCCGTCCCGCTCCCGCGATCTTGAAGAGCCAGCGTCCCAGCGGCCCGCGCCAGAAGCGCAGGCGGCGTGCGCCCCTGGGATCCGTCCGATGCGCCGTGCGCGCCCGCGCCAGCACGGCGGCCAGCAGGGCGACTCCGGCCGACGCCGCTAAAGCGGGCGCCAGCAGGGCGTCGGGCGCGAGTGATGGGACTCCCACTACCGCCGCCGCCGCGACGAGCCCCGCGTACGCCACCCAGCGCAGGACCCGCTCGAGGCGCGACGGGCCCTCGCCATACAGGAAGGCCAACTCCTCGCGGCGCCTGGTCAATTCCACCTCGATGGCCTCGACCAGGTCGTCCCAGTCGAAGCCGGCGCGGCAAAACCGGCGCACCCGTGACAACAGCACCACCGCCGGCAGCAGGAGCAGCCACGCAATGCACCCGGCCGTGAGCAGTCGCGGCGCATGCTCTCTCGCAGTAAGGAACCGGAGCGCGAGCAGGGGCATCGCGAGGCCGGTGAGCGCGACGTACCCGAGGGCCAGCCCGGACAGGTGCGTGCTCTCCACCAGAAACGCGCGCACCGCGACGGGTGGTGACGCGGGCTTCGTCACCGCGGCGCCGAAAGCATCTGCCAGCTCGGTCCCGCTCGCGAACCGCGCCGCCGGCTCTTTGGCGAGACACCGGTCGATCACTTCTGCAAGCCGGCGCGGCGTATGGGGAGCCACCGACCCGAGGGGCGGCGGTGGCTCCGCGACGTGAAGCGCCAATAGCTGGTAGCTGTCCGGCGCTTCGAACGGCAGCCGACCGGACAGCGCATAGAACCCCACCACGCCGAGCGAGTACAGATCACTCCGCCCGTCCAGCGCGCTGCCGCTCGCCTGCTCGGGGCTCATGAACTCGGCCGTACCCACTACCTCCCGGGCTCCGCTCGTTTTGTCCGCCCCGAACGCGCGCGCGATGCCGAAGTCGGAGACGAGCACCCGGCCGGTGGTGGCATCGAGCAGGATGTTGTCCGGTTTCACATCCCGATGCACCACCCCGCGCGCGTGCGCATACGCCAGCGCGCGCGCCACCTCCTGCAGAACGCGGGCGCCCTCCTCGGGTCCAAGCGGCCCGCGCTCGCGAATGCGCTGCCCCAGCGTGTGGCCCTCGACGTAGGCCATGGCGAAGAACACGAGCGCTTCGACCTCGTCCACGGCGAAGATGGGCACGATGTTAGGGTGCGAGAGCTGCGCCGCCGTTCGCGCCTCGTGCAGGAAGCGTTGGCGGGCTACGGGGTCTAGACCCTTGGCGGGCGGGAGCAGCTTGATGGCGACCTGGCGGTCGAGGCGCAGCTCACGTGCGAGGTATACGATCCCCATGCCCCCACGCCCCAGGCGGCGCTCGAGGACGTACCGGCCTGCCAGGGCCTGCTGCAGCTCTGGAAGAGAAGTTAGCGAATCGTGCATGATCGGCCCCGGTGAGTCTGGGGTTGCCTAGAGCGGCGCAGCGCCGATGGTTGTGGCGCCGGAGCCACAAGTACCAGAATGCGACGAGAACGGTACCCGCACGGACAAATTGGTCGGCTCAATACCCCGGGGCGTGCAGGCGGGGTTCCACGGTTGGTGGAGGGCGGTAGAAGACGGTAGAGGGCGGTAGAAGACGGTAGAGGGCGGTAGAGGGCGGTAGAGGGCGGTAGAGGGCGGTAGAGGGCGGTAGAAGACGGTAGAAGACGGTAGAGGGTGGTGAAGCTCCACCACGCGTGCACGTCTTCGGCGTCGCGATAGGGAGCGGCGCGCTCGTCATGAGCTGGTGCCGTTACAACTTGTTATGCGAAATCTCCGATCAGCGAGGCACCGTCCTCTACCGCCCTCTACCGCCCTCTACCGTCTTCTACCGTCTTCTACCGTCTTCTCCATCCGGCACATGTCTTGCCGCTCTTACAAGTGTGGGCGCGTGAGACCGCAGCAAGGCACATGGATGGTGCCAGCGGTGTACGCTCCTTACAGCAGTCGTTCGCCGCATAGGGCGGCGTGAGGTGGTTAGGCGGGCGCACTGAAATGCGCCGCACAGCGGCATCAGAACGAAGCGGAGCGGTTCCCGGAGTCCACGCGATCGACGTGACATCCAAACGCGCAGTCGGCGACGATGCGGCGATACGGCCACAGAACCGGTTCACAGGTGAACAGCGAGACCACCCCGGTCGGAGACGTGTACCCCCCCGCCCCGCCGCTATCCGCGCCCGATCGCATCATCGTGGTGAGCGACCTTCACCTCGGTGAGGGCGCAGATCCCGTCCGCGGCTGCGTTTCGGGCGAGCACTTCTTTCACGATCACGAGTTCGAGACCTGGCTCAACCGCCTCAACCGGCGAGAGACCCGCCACGGCCGGCGCGCCGAGCTCGTACTCAACGGCGATGCGTTCGATTTCCTGCGCGTGGTGCGCCTCCCCGAGACGCGCCGGGCAGTAGCCGAATGGCGGCGGTTGCTCGCGGCCGCACGGGTGCGCTATGTCCCTGCCGAGCTGCGCCGCGCGGCGGAAGGGCGCTTCAGGTTTCGAGAGCGTGTGTTCGGATTCGGAACCGACGAGCCGGGTGGCGTCTGGAAGCTGTACGTCATCGCCGCCGCCCACCAGCCGGTCTTGCGGTCGCTCGCAGCATGGTGCCATGCGGGTCACTCGCTGGTGATCATCCGGGGCAACCACGACCAGGATTGGGCGTGGCCGGGAGTGCGGCGCGCATTCCTGGTGCTGTTGCGGCGCGCGGGAGCGCATCTCCGGCCCGGGCAGGTCCGCATCCGGGCGCGCGCCTACCAGCGGGCCAACGTCTACATCGAGCACGGGCACGGCGCCGACTGGCTCACCTGTGCGGAGCGGGACACCATCGAGGGCTCACCGGCTCGGCTCCGCCTGCCATTCGGCTCGCTCATCACCCGGTATGTCATCAACGTCCTGGAGCGCCGCATGCCGCCGCACGGTTCGGTCCCACCGTCGCGGCGGCTCGTGGAGGCCCTGCGGCAGCGGCCCTGGCACATGGTCCCTGGCATCGTGGCGAACGCCCTGCGCGCGATCCCCTTGATCGGCCTGTCGGGCTGGAAGCCCTGGTTCGCGCGGCTGTTGCGGTGGTGGCCGGCACGGGTGAGCATGACGATGAGCACCGCGCTCTTGGTGGCTCCGCTGGCGCCGATGGTCGGGGGGCATCCCATGGGCCACTGCCGCGGTTGTATGGCCGCCTCGCTCCTCGGGTTGGGCCTGCCCATTGCCGGGTTCATGGGGCTCCAAATCGCGGCCCAGATCGATGTCGAAGCCCTGGTGGGCCAGGTGCGGCGATATGCGCGACGGGTGGCGATGACCCTGGTGGAGCCGTGGTGCCCCCGCCGGTACCTCGTTCTCGGTCACAGTCATCGCGCCGAAGCCTGCGAGTGGGTGGGCGAGCGGCACTCCGTTATCTACCTGAATCCGGGCGCCTGGCTGCCGCAGGCGGACGGTCCCGCCGATTTGGTGGCGCCGAGGTTCGTCTGGCTGGCGCGCCGCGGCGACTCCTACGTCCGCCACCGGCTGCTCCCCCTTAGCGCCGTGGCACACTGATGCTCAAGCACCTCGACGATCTGAGCGGTTTGGGTGAAGCAGGTCTGCGCGACCTGTGGGAGCGGGGTGTCGCGCCCGCCGCGGAGGAGTTGGCGGGCTGGGTGTTCCGCGGGTGGAACACGTCCAACCTCGCCGCCCGGTCGCCGGTCGGCGGCCGCGCGTTCGCCAAAGCGTTCTTTCGGGACGCCGAAGCCGTTCATGGGTGCAACTTCGTCGTCGGCACGCGACACAGCGAATGGGAGATCGATACTCGCCACCCATTTGGGTTTTTCGCCGTGTACCCCACGACCGAGTCGCGTGCCTGGGGCCGGCATCGCGCCGCCCTCCTGCTCGACTACGGGCGCGGCCGTGGCGCCGAATTCCTGGCGGCCTGGGGCGCGCGCCGGAGCGTGCGGTTGCGCGTCGTCGAGCGGCTGGCCCGGCCGCTCCGAGACCTGATCCGCCGCCCACCGAATGCGGCCGACGGCCTCTACGTGGGCCGGGCGTTCGTGACGTCGACGCTTAAGCTCCCGGTCACGTGCTTCGCTTTGGAGCGCTGGGGACGCATGACCCCGGAGCCCGTGGGCATACGGGAGCCAGCGCGGGCGGGCGACCGGAAAAAGAGGGGAGAGCGGATCACATGAGGGCGGCGGTCACCGGGGCTGGCGGATTCATCGGGTCTAGGCTCACGGCGGAGCTGCTCCGGCGCGGCTGGGAGGTGGCAGCGCTCGATCTGCCCCTTGCGCTGACACGCGTTCCGGAGGGCGCCCGGCGGATTGGCGTCGACATCCGCGACCAGGCGGCCCTGCGGGAAGCGCTTCGCGGCGCGCGCGTGCTGTTCCACACTGCCGCGGTGTTCGATCTCACCGCGAGCTGGCCCGATCTCTTCGCGACGAACGTCGAGGCGGCCCGGACCGTGTGCAGCGCCGCCCAGAAGAGCGGTGTGGAGCGCATCGTCTTCTGGAGCAGCGGCAGCGTCTACGGAGGCACGAAGCGGCCTGTCCCTCTCACCGAGACCACGCCGATCCCCCTCGACCGGCTCAACCTGTACGCCAGGAGCAAATACCTGGGCGAGCGGGCAGCGCTACAAGCGGCGCGGTCGGACGGCGTAGACCTCATCGTGCTGCGTCCGGCGGAAGTCTACGGGTCGGGCTCGACGAAGGGGGTCGCGCAGGCCTTGTTTGCCTTCAAGGCGGGCCTGATGAACGCCGTGGCGGGCCCCGGAACCGCGCAGCACTCCTACATGCATGTCGAGGACGTCGCCCGCGCCGCCATCCACCTGGCCGAGCGCGGCCAGGCGGGAGGAGTCTACAACCTGGCGGGTCAGACCCCGGTGTCGACCGCCGACGTGTACGCCCTGGCGCGCAAGCGCCTCGGCTGGTTCTCGCTGCGCGATAAGCGGATCACGCTCCCCGACCGGCCGCGGCTCTGGGGCCGTCCCCTCTTCCACGTGCCCGGCGTGGCGCTGCGGCTGTACGCTCACTGGGAGGTGTTGCGCGTGCGGCGCGGCTGGATGGTCGAGAAGTTCGGGCCCTACCCGCTCGCGGCTCCGGCGGCCGTCGAATTCCTGATGCGGAGTCTCGTCCTCGACCCGACCAGGCTGTTCGCAACCGGGTTCGAGCCCGCCTGGCCCGACACCGCGGCCGGCATCGTCAGGACGCTCGACGAGTACGAGCGTTCCGGCTGGGTGCCGTTCCGATCCGGACAGGACGGTGGCAGGCCATCGGGAGCGGTCCCGGCGCCGTCGCTTCCTTAGAGCATCTGGTCCCACCCCAGCCTCTCTAGCCTCTCCGCCGGCTCAAGCGGCCGCCTCCACCGCAGCCGGTGAGTAATTCGCTTCCGTCTGCACTACATTGCATGCCACATCGCCCCACCGGAGGGAGCCCTCATGGCGGAGCATCAACCCTACGTCCCACCCTCCCAGTCCCCTGCCGAGCTGACCCCCCGCTCGCTCGTGCTGGGGGCAATTCTGGGCCTCATCTTCGGTGCCTCGAACGTCTACCTTGCCCTGAAGATCGGTCTCACCGTCAGCGCGTCGATCCCGATCGCCGTCCTCTCCATCACGATCTTTCGCGCCCTCGGCCGCGCCACCATCCTCGAGAACAACATCGTGCAGACGACGGGCTCGGCCGCCGACTCCGTGTCGGCGGGCGTCGTGTTCACGATTCCAGCGATCCTACTCATGGGATACGACCTGGACATCGGGCGCGTGGCGGTGCTCGCCATCGCCGGCGGCCTGATGGGCATCCTGATGATGATCCCGTTACGTCGCGCGCTGATCGTCAAGGAGCACCACAACCTGCCCTACCCCGAGGGGACGGCCTGCGCCGAAGTGCTGATCGCGGGCGAACAGGGGGGCGTTAACGCCAAGACCGTGTTCCAGGCGTTCGGCCTCGCGTTCACCTACAAGTTCCTGATGACGGCCTTGAAGCTGTGGCAGGAGTACCCGAACCGGGTGCTGAGCTGGTTCAAGGGCGCGGAGGTGCGGATGGAAGTGGGGCCGGAGCTGATGGGAGTCGGCTATATCATCGGGCCCGGGATCTCCGGCTTCCTGTTCGCCGGCGGCTGCCTCGCCTACCTCGTGCTCATGCCCGCGATCAAGCTGTTCGGCGAGGCCATGACCGTTCCGATGTACCCGGCGACCAAGCTGATCAAGGACATGTCGGCGGGCGAGATCCGAGCGGCATTCGTCTTCTACATCGGCGCGGGCGCGGTCGCGACAGCCGGGATCATCGCGCTCGCTCGCGCCCTGCCCACGATCGTGACTTCCTTTCAGGCGAGCTTCGCCGATCTCAGGGCAAGCCGAATGGGCCGGGCGGTCACCGCTCGCCTGCGCACCGAGGACGATCTGCCGATCACCGTCACGGTGTTCGGGTCGCTCGCTCTCGCGTTGGTGCTCGCCTTCCTGCCGCAGGTCGGGGTGAACCTGCTCGGCGCGGCGATGATCATCGCATTCGGGTTCTTTTTCACCACGGTGTCTTCGCGGATTTGCGGCCAGATCGGCAGCTCGGCGAACCCGATCTCGGGAATGACGATCGCGTCGCTCATCGGCATCACCCTCGTTTTCCTGCTGCTCGGCTGGACGGGCATCGACCACCGGGTGCAGGCGATCTCGATCGCCTGCGTGATCGCGGTGGCGGTCGCGAACGGGGGCAACACCTCCCAGGACCTGAAGACCGGATTCCTCGTGGGGGCGACGCCGCGCCGCCAGCAGATCGCGATCCTTGTGGGAGCGGTCGTTTCCGCGCTGGCCGTCGGCTGGACGCTGACATTCCTGAACCGATCCTATCAATATGAAGTCCCCGAGACCCACGCCGGCTTCACGGCCCCGGCCACGGGCCGGAGCGCCGACGGAAACGTAGTGCTGTTGGGTGAAACCATGTCCCGGTTCCACGTCGCCGGCAGCCAGACCGTCGATTCGGCGCCCTATCAGGTCGCCCGCGTGTATCTCGAGACGGGCGGGGTGCCGCCCGGCAAGTACCTCGTGGATCCGACCACGCACGAGATCCGTTACGTAGTGGACCCCGGGATCGGCGGCCGGATCCGGGAATACGGCGGGCGGGAATTCAAGCGGCTCGACTCCCCCAAGGCCACGCTCATGGCCCTGATCACCGACGGAATCCTCACGCAGCGCTTGCCCTGGGCCCTGGTGCTGATCGGGGTGTTTCTCTCGGTCGCCATCGAGCTGATGGGCATCCAGGCGCTCCCAGTGGCGGTCGGCGTTTACTTACCGCTGTCCACTTCGGCCGGGATGTTCGCGGGCGGGATCGTGCGCTGGCTCGTCGAGCGGCGGGCGCAGTCCGAGCAACGTTCCCTCGCCGAGATCGAGTCCGGCCCCGGCGTGCTGTTCTCGAGCGGCTTGATCGCCGGGGGCTCCATCGCAGGGATAGTCGTGGCGGCGATCGCCGGCGCGAAGGGCAGCGCCGACTGGCTGGCGGACACCGTGGGGCTGTACCACCGGCTCGGCGGGTTCGCGACCGCCAACCTCACTGCGCTCGTGCTCTTCGGCTTGCTCGGCACGCTGCTTTACCGCATCGGCCTGCGGAAGAGCTAGTCCAATGCTGAACGCGGAATGCGGAATGCGGAATGAACGGCGACGCTCCGTTCCGCATTCCCCATTCCGCATTCCGCATTAAGAATGCGCGTCGTTTCCCTGGTCCCCGCCGCGACCGAGATCATCGCCGCGCTCGGAGCAGGCAACTTCCTCGTCGGAATATCGCACGCGTGCGACTACCCGCCGGAAGTTCGGGGGCTGCCGCGGGTGACGTACTCGAGCGTCGACCCGGCGCTCCCCGCCGCCGAGATCGACCGTGCCATGGCCGAGGCGAGGCGCACGGGCGTATCGCCGGTCGAAGTGGATGTCAAGCGGATGGCGTACCTCCGGCCCGACGTGATCATCGGCCAGTCGGTGTGTGACGTCTGCGCCGTGGGCGAAACCGACCTCGCCCGTGTCGTGTCCGTCCTCATGCCGACGCCGTGGTTGGTGACGCTGCACGCCCACACGCTCGAGGGTGTGTTCAACGACATCCGTAAGGTGGGCGAAGCGCTGGAACTGCGGGATGAATCCGAGGAGCTCGTCGCGGGGCTCGAATATCGGCTCCGCCGTGTGCGCGCCGGGACGACAGGACCGGGCGGTATGGCCGGTGAAGGCCGCGTGGGCGGTGTAGGAGCGCAGCATGCGGCGCCCCTACAAGCGCCCCCACGTGTCCTTGTCCTCGAGTGGCTGGATCCCCCTTATGTCGCCGGCCACTGGGTCCCCGAGCTGGTCGAGCTTGCGGGCGGGCGCGACGTGGGCAACCTCCGCGGCGGGCGCTCGGCATCCCGCACGTGGCCCGAGCTGAGCGCCCTGGCGCCCGACGTGTTGGTGGTGGCGCTGTGCGGGTTCGGCGAGGAGCGCGCCCGTCGCGATTTCGCCGCCGTCGATGACCCTGCCGCCCGGGCCCTCTTCAGCCGGCGTGTGGGGTTCCTCGACGGCAACGCCTATACTTCACGCCCGGGACCCCGCCTGGTGGACGCGGCGGCAATCCTCGCCCGGCTGATACACGGTTCGAATCGTTGAAGCTCGGCTGACGATGACTCCCGCGCTGGAGAGCGAAGGCATGAGCACGAGCGGACTGACTTTCCTCAAGCGTCTCCTCGACACCCCGGGACCGTCGGGCTTCGAGACGGCGCCCGCACGGGCGTGGCGCGACGAGGTCGCGACTTTCGCCGACGACGTGAAAGCCGACGTGCACGGAAACTCCATCGCCGCGCTCAACGTGAAGGGGGCGCCGCGGCTGATGCTGGCCGGCCACATCGACGAGATCGGGCTCCAGATCACCCACGTGGACGACGATGGCTATCTCTACTTCGCCGGGATCGGGGGATGGGACCCCCAGGTGCTGGTGGGTCAGCGGGTGCTGATCGCGGGGCAGAAGGGGCCGGTGCGGGGCGTCGTCGGGAAGCAGGCTATCCACCTCATGAAGAAGGAGGACATCGACAAGGTCTCCAAGATCACCGATTTGTGGATCGACATTGGCGCGACGCACAAGGCCGAGGCGCTGGAGCGGGTCCGGGTGGGCGACCCGGCGGTGCTCGACGCCGGCGTACAGGAGCTGCCCAACCGGCGGATCGTCTCGCGGAGCATCGACAACCGGATCGGTGCCTACGTCGTGGCCGAGGTGATCCGGCTGCTGGCGCGGGACCGGCCCAAGCACGCGGCCGTGTTTGCGGTCGCGACCACTCGAGAGGAGATCGCGTGGACGGGGGGCGGTGCGCGCACCAGCGCCGTGGGTCTCGATCCCCAGGTCGCCCTGGTCGTTGACGTCACGCACGCCACGGACTATCCCGGGGCCGAGAAGAAGCGCGCCGGTGACCACAGGCTCGGCGCGGGGCCGGTGCTCGCACGCGGCTCCTCCGTGAGCCCCGTGGTTTACGATTTGCTGGTCGAGTGCGCGGAGCGGGAGACGATTCCCTACAGCGTCCAGGCTGCCCCGCACGACACCAGCACCGACGCCGACGCCATCTACAACGCGCTTCGCGGGATTCCCACGGGCCTCGTGAGCGTTCCCAACCGGTACATGCACAGCCCCAACGAGATGGTCGCACTGGAGGACCTGGAGCGCGCAGCGCAGCTCCTGGCGGCGTTCGCGCGCCGGCTCGACCCGAAGGTCAGCTTCATTCCCGGCTGACGGCGTCCTCACCCCCTGACCCCGTCTCCGTCGGGGTCCTCACCCCCTGACCCCCTCTCCGTTTCGGAGAGGGGGAACGAAGAAGGACGCGTCGTGCCCCCTCTCCCGAAGGGAGAGGGGGACAGGGGGTGAGGACCCATTAGGGAGAAGGGAGCAGGGGGTGAGGACCTACGAGGGAAAGGGAAGAAGAGGACAGGGGTGAGGGCCTCTGAGTAAGAGGGCGTCAGGCGGTGAGGACCTCTGAATGTGATAAGGGGAACAGGAGGTGAGCACCTGGCGTGTTCTCGTTCGGGCGTGTATCCTCGAAGCGCATTTTCCCGCTGCGCCCTCGCGAACACCACAACTCACCCGACGCAGGAGGAACAGCATGCAATCCCGCGGGACGCTCGGACGCGCGCCGAGCGCGATCGTGCTCAGCCTTCTCATCCCCTTCGGCATCTGGTCGTGCGAGAGTCGCGCCCCCGCTCCGCAATCACAGAACGCGCCGAGCCCGGTGCAGCGGGGAGCCTATCTCGTCGCGTACGGCGGCTGCAATGACTGCCATACGCCCAAGACCCTCACGCCGCAGGGACCGGTCCCCGACAGCACCCGTTTCCTTGCCGGTTATCCGGCCGATGCCAAGCTGCCTCCCGTGACGCCGGGGGCGTTGGGGCCGGGCAAGTGGGGCGCCCTCGCGAGCGGCGATCTCACGGCCTGGGCCGGCCCGTGGGGAGTGAGCTTCGCGGCCAACCTGACGCCCGACGAGACCGGCCTCGGCGGCTGGAACGAGGACGTGTTCATCAAGACCATGCGCACCGGCAAACACTTGGGCGTGGGGCGGGAGCTCTTGCCCCCGATGCCCTGGTACGATGTCGCCGCACTGACCGACGACGATCTCAAAGCGGTGTTCGCCTATCTGCGGACGGCGAAGCCGGTGAAGAACCAGGTGCCACCACCCATCCCGCCGAGCGGAGGGCGCTGAGGCCCATGGCCAGGAACAAGGACGTGATTCTCGTCACCGGCGCGACCGGCCATCAGGGCGGTGCGGTTGCGCGGGAACTGCTCGCGCGGGGGAACCGCGTGCGCGCGATGACGCGGAAGCCGGACAGTGACGCCGCGCAGGCGCTCGCCGGGCTCGATGCCGAGCTCGTCAAGGGCGATCTCGACGACGCCGAAGCCCTGAAACGCGCGATCCAGGGGGCCTGGGGCGTGTTCGCCGTGCAGAACACCTGGGAAGCGGGCGTCGAGAAGGAGGAAGCTCAGGGCAAGCGCATCGCCGAGATCGCCCGACAGAACGGCGTCCACCACTACGTCTATACCTCCGTCGCATCCGCACACCGCAAGACCGGAATCCCCCACTTCGACAACAAGTGGCGCATCGAGGAGACGGTGCGCAGGCTCGCCTTTCCGTCGCATGTCATCATCCGGCCGGTGTTCTTCATGGAAAACTTTCTCTCGCCCTGGTTCAAGCCGGGGATCGATCAGCGCAAGCTGATGATGGGGATCAAGCCCACGACCGTGGTCCAGATGATCGCGGTCTCCGACATCGGCAAGTACGGCCTGCTGGCGTTCGAGAAGCCTGCGGAGTTGAACCGCCGGGAGATCGACATCGCCGGTGATGCCCACACCATGCCCGAGACGGCGAACATCCTCAGCAAGGCCGCTGGGCGGACTATCACCTTCCAGCAGGTGCCCATCGCGGAGATCCGGAAGTCCAGCGAAGATTACGCGAAGATGCTCGAGTGGTTCGACGGCGTGGGATACGACGCGGACATCGCGGGGAACGCGAAGAAATACGGCATCAGGCCGACTACGCTCGGGGAGTGGGCGGCGAGCGTGAACTGGGACTAGAATCCCGCGCCCTTAGTCGCGCGGCTTCTGCGTGAGCTCCGCGAGCGCGGTCCGGACCGCCGCCCTCACTTCCTTGTCGCGGTCCTCGGCCAGGCCCTCCAGCGTCCCGACCGCTGCGGGAGTGCCCGCGAGTCGGAGCGCCTCGACCGCGGCGACGCGCACCGCGGCGGGCTTGCGGCCAAAGAACCGGCCGGCCGGTTGAGCGACCTTGATGAGCGCCTGCACCGCGTCCGGAGTTGCGACGCGACCCAGGGCCAAGATCAGCTCGCGCCCGACTGCCTCGTCCTTTTCCTCATCTAGGGCGACGACGAGCGGCATCGCGAGCGCACTCGCCTTCCGGCCCCCGATGCCCAGAGCGACCTGGATCCGTACCTCCGGGGACCGGTCGCGCAACGCGCGCCGCAGCGGCTCGGCCGCGCTTCGCGTGCCGATCTTCGCGAGCGCCAGCGCCGCCGCCTTCCGCACCCGGTCGTCGGCATGAGCGAGCTGCCGGCTCAGCGCCGGCACGGCCTCCTCCATTCCCAGCTCGCCCACGAGCTCCGCCACGTTCCGGACGACGAACCATTCCGGGTGGTCGAGCATGTGGACCAGCTGCTCGGTGCCCTGCGTCATCTGCGTCAGCGCGTCGAACACCATGCGCCGCTCGCTCACGGTGGGTGCGGCGACGAGCATGTCGAGCATCACTTCCATCCCGTCCGCCCCGGCGCGCTGCAAGGCGAAGAGCGCCTCGGCGCGGTGCTTCGGCACCGCCAGGAGCTGCACCAGGGCCTCGAGCACGGCCCTGGTGCGGATGCGCCGCATAGCGATTGCGTAGTGCCGCCGGACGCTGCTGCCGTCGGGGAGCCGTTGCTCGATGCGCGCGATCTCGGCGACGATGCCGAGCACGTGCTCCATCCGGTGGTTTTTCACGTCCAGCTCGACCCGGCGCACGAGCGCCGCGAGCACATCGTCTACGTTGGGAGCGCTGGGATCCCGTCGCAGCTCGGCGAGCGGGTCATCGGCGCCCGAATCCGCAGCTCCCCCTGCGCGTGGCGGGCCTGATCGCTCTTCCGACTGGCCGGGAAGCGCCACGCGCGCGGGGGGAGGCGGGGGGTCGTGCGTGACCAGTGGCACGTTCTTGAGCGGCACCGACGGGATGTCTCCCAGGGCGTCGCCCCGCAGGATGCCGCGGGTGCCCAACTGGGATGGCGGTGCGGCCGCCGCGTCGGGCGACGGCAGGACTGGTTCCGGGGCGGCGAACCCATGCCGTGCGGAAGCGCCGGGCGAAGCCAGCGTGACGCGAATCGGAGCCGTGCCAAACTCGCGTAACCGCGCCGCGATTTCCCCTCCCCGCGGCTGGTCTGCGACCGCCTCGATCAGCTTGAGCAGCCGGTCGGGTGGCGGGCGCCGGTCGAGCGCGATCGCGCTGACGCCGTGCACCTGCAACTGCCGAACGAGACCAATCATCTCCTCGGCCTCGCACGCCACCCCGTTCACCTCGATGCGGCCGGCGCTGCCGGTGAGTGTCACCGGCACATCGTCCAGCAGCTCGACCAGCGCGCGAAACTCGGCCTCCTGGGCCTCCGTCGCGACCGGGTCGCGAAACACGTCCACACAGCGTGCGAACCGCGCGGCGATCGTCTCGGGATTCGCCATCGAAACCAATTTAGGGGCTGCGCAAACCCCCGGCAACGCAGCTTTTGAGCATGTGAGCCGCGTCACACGCCGGGTCGGCGCCCCAGCCGGCAACGCCGACTAACCCCGGGCGCAAGCCCGGGGATCCCGGGCGCAAAGCCCTGAGGACCGGGCGCAAGCCCGGGGTGTGGGGTCCTTGGGTCGCCGCGGAGTCCCGCGCCCCGGGGTCAGGGGCGCATCTAGGGTCAGGGGTAGCGGCCGGACCCTACTAACCTCGGGCGCAAGCCCGGGGTTAGTCCGGGTGCAAGCCCCGGGGCGGGCGCAAGCCCGGGGTTAGCCCGGCTGCAAGCCCGGCGTTAGATATAGCCGCATGCGCTCCGTGCTCGAGACGGTCGTGTTCGTAGCCGGGCGTCGGGCGAGCGAAGTCCCATGATGCCCGCCACGTCCGCCGCCGGCAAGATTATCCGGGCGCTGCGCGCGGGTCATCTACGCGACGCCTCCCGCAGGGAGCTGCTCCAGATGGCGTGCGACCGCGTCCGGGGCGAAGGCCCGCCCTTCACCTCCGTGTACGCCTACATGCTGCACGGCGATGAGTTGGTGCTCGAGGCGTTCTCGGGGCGCGAGACGCCGCACACCCGCATCCCCGTGGGAACGGGTGTGTGCGGCACGGCCGTGGCGACGGGCGAGGACCAGAACGTGCGGGACGTGACGGTGGCGGGCAACTACCTCGCCTGCAACCTCGACACCAGGTCTGAGCTCGTGGTGCTGATCCGCCGCGGGGGGACGATCCTCGGGCAGATCGACATCGACTCGGATATTCCCGCAGGGTTCACCGACGCGCACCACCGCGCGGTCAAGGAAGTCGCCGACGCGCTGGCCGTGCTGCTCTAGCGGCCTCTTACGACAGGAGCCCCTCAGCTCGTCAGCAGCGTGAGGCGCGCCGCGTCTGCGTCGTGGTCGAACAGCTCCGCATACCGGCCCCACTCGATGATCGTCTGGAACAGCGAGTCCGCGGGGATGAACGGGAAATAGATCGTCAGGTCGGCGAGCACCTCCTCGTCCTCCACCGACCCCTCGCCTTCCTTCAGCATCGCCAGGATGCGGGCGAATAGCGGATGCCGGGAGAGACGCGCGCGCGTCGCGTCCTTGCGGGCCGCGTCGTCCATCGCCATGATCTCGCGCCCCGCCGGGGTGAGCTGCACGATCTCGCCCGGTGTGGTTACCCAGCCGAGCTGCTCGGCGCCGCGCACGACGGCCGACATGCGGTCGTAGTCCACGCCCAGATCCTCGGAGAGCTCGAACACGGGGCCCCTGCCATCCGGCCGGGTCAGCAGGTGGTCGAGGAGGCCCGTCACTTCGGCTACGTGGACGCGCGCGAACGGAGGGAGGCGCTGCGGCGCGGCTGCCGGCGCCGGCTCCGGCTCCGGGAGGAGGGTCGCGGTGAGGATCGCGTGCAGCCGGTCCACCATCTCCTCGAACTGGGCGCTCCGCTCCTTGCGCGGATACGGGAGTTGATTGACGAGCTCTTCGCGCACGTGCCCCGGGTTCGACCCGAACACCACGATGCGACCGGCGAGAAACACGGCCTCTTCGACGCTGTGCGTGACGACCACCATCGTGTTGACCCCGGTGGCAGGATCCCGCCACAGGCCAACTGCCTGGCTGCGCAGGTTCTCGGCCGTGAGGGGGTCGAGCGCGCCGAACGGCTCATCCATGAGCAGGATCTCGGGCGCCACGGCCAGCGCCCGCGCGAAGCCCACGCGCTGCTTCATCCCGCCCGAGAGCTCCTTCGGGTACGCCTGCTCGAAGCCGTCCAGTCCGACCAGGTTGATCGCCCGGGCGACCGCATCGCGGCGCGCCGCGCCGTTCACCCCGCGGGTCTCGAGCCCCATCGCCACGTTTTCAGCCACCGTCAGCCACGGCAACAGGGCGAACGATTGGAATACCATCGCCGCCGCGCCGAGCACGCCGTCGAGCGGCTGCCCGCGATAGAGCAGCTGCCCTTCCGCCGGCCGCGCCAGTCCGGCCAGGAGGCGCAACAAAGTGCTCTTGCCGCACCCCGACGGACCCACCAGCGCCACCACCTCATGCTCCCGCACGGCGAGCGACACGTCGCGCAGCGCCTCGAGCACCTGGCCGTTCGGCAGCCGGAACCGCTGCGTCACGTGCCGCGCTTCGAGCAGCACCCCGCCCGGCGTCACTGTCCCACTTGGAAGCGTGTCTGGGCCCAGCTCGCCAGCGGGCGCCAAACAAGCCGGTTCCAGCCAACCACGATCACGCTCATGATGGTGATGCCTCCCGCGAGCAGCGCGAAGTTGGCGTGCGCCGTGGCCTCGCTGATCAGGCTCCCCAGGCCCCGCGTGGCTCGCAACGCCCCGCCGACTTGCATGTATTCCGCAACGATCGAGCCGTTCCACGCGCCTCCGGCGGCCGTGACCCAGCCCGTCGCAAGCGCCGGGAAGGCGGCGGGGAGGTACAGGCTGCGCCAGCGCGCCAGGCTCGACAGCCGGAACACGGTGACGGCTTCCTTCAACTGCTCCGGGATCGCGGCGACGGCCGAGATCACGTTGAACAGGATGTACCACTGCCCCGACAGCACCATCAGCGCCACGGCGCCCACCCCGAGCCTGAGGCCGACCCGCTCCAACGCGATGATCACGAGTGGGAACAGCATGGGCGCGGGAAAGGAGGCGACGACCTGGATGACGGGTTGCATCAATTGCGCCAGCCGCGGCGACCGCCCGATCACGACGCCCGCGGGCAGAGCCCACGCGGTGGCGAGGGCGACCGACCCCATCACCCGAACGAACGTGAGGCCGGCGGAGGAGGCGAGCGTCGCCCAATCCGACGGCCCCAGTTGACGCAGCAACAGGTAAAGGTGCCACACACCGAGCCCGGCCGCGACGGCCAGACCCGCTACCAGGACCCCGACGCCGAGCTTGCGCGCGATCGGGTTCCCGAACGCCAGCCGCGGAGCATTGACCATGAGGGGCCGGGCCGCGCGGAACGGGCGCTGCGGGGGTTCCGTCGCGCGCACCGCGGTGCGGTACGCGCTGCGCTGCAGCGCCGCCGCGCCGCGCGGGAGCCGCGCCCGGCGTAGGAACTCGAGCACCCAGGAGCCCGGCACCACCCCGCTGGCGGTGTCGTCGAGGCGGAACTTTTCCACCCACACGACGAGCGGGCGCCACAGGAGCTGGTCCACGGACACGATCATCACGACCATCGCGACGATCGCGAGCCCCACCGCCTGCGCGTTCCCGCGATCCAGGGCGACGCTCATGTACGAACCGATTCCCGGCAGCCGATAGTCGCGCTCGCCGAGCCGGAAGGCCTCGTTGACCATCAGGAAGAACCACCCCCCCGCCATCGACAGCATGCCGTTCCACACGAGCCCCTGCGCGGCGGCGGGCAACTCGAGACGCCAGAAAGTGCGGGATGACCGCCACCCCGCCATTCGGGACGCGTCGCGTAGCGGCTCGGGGAGGCTCTTCAGGGAGTTATAGAAGGAGAAGGCGAGGTTCCACGCCTGAGCGGTGAAGATCATGAGGATCGCGGCGAGCTCGAGCCCCACGTTGCGGGCCGGGAACAGGGACATCAGACCCAGGACGAGACCCGGCAGGAAGCCAAGCACAGGGATGCTCTGGAGGATGTCGAGCATCGGCAACAGGAGCCGTTCGGCGACGGGGAACTTTGCCGCCGTCCAGCCGAAGGCCAGCGCGAACAGATAAGAGATCAAGAGCGCGATCACGCCGCGCGAGAGGGAGAAGAGCGTGTACTTCGGGAGCGCGACCGGGCTCACGTCGATCCTGACCGCCTGGAGGAACGGCGCCTGAAACTCGCGGGCGAACGCGACCACCGTGGCGATGGCGCCGCAGAGCAAGCAGAGCACCACGACGTCGGCGAGCCCGAGGCGCCGCAGCGGTGGTGGCGTCAGTGCGAGCGGCAAGCGAAGCGGCTTTAGCGCCATGCGATCCCGAGCCGCGCGACAGGTTTAACTTGAGAGGCCGTGAGCCCGCCCGGCCCGACGAACGCGACCGACCAGATGGTCGATGTGAACGGCGTGCGCCTCTACACCCGGCGTGTAGGCGATGGGCCTCCGGTCGTGGTGCTGCACGGCGGGCCGGGGGCCCATCACGACTATCTCCTCCCCCAGTACGACCTGCTCGCCGGGGACGGGGGGACCCGGAGGGCCCGCGGGGGCCGGGGGGGCCGGGGGAGCCGGGCGCTGCTCTATTATGACCAGCGCGGCGGCGGCAGGTCACCCGTCGCACGCGATACGCCCGTCGGCTGGCGCGAGCACGTGGCCGACCTCGAAGCGCTGCGGCGCCATTGGGACACGGACCGCCTCGCGCTGCTCGGCTATTCGTGGGGCGCTCTGCTCACGGTCCTGTACGCCCTCGAGCACCCCGCCCGGGTCGAGCGCCTGGCGCTCGTTTGCCCCGCTCCGGCCACGGCTCAGTGGCGCCGGGAATTCGAGCGCCGCTTCGCCGCTCGCATGGCGGAGCCATGGATCGGCCGGGCCCGCCGCGAGCTGGCCGTTTCGGGGCTCGCAGCGAGCGACCCCGAAAGGTATCGTCGGCTTGCGTTCGCGCTATCGGTAGCGGGCTATTTTCACGACCCGAGCCGCGCCCGCGAGATGACCCCGTTCCGGGTCACCGCCCGGACCCAGGAAGCGGTTTGGGAGAGCCTGGGCGACTACGACCTGCGGGAGCGGATCCGCAGCACCTTCCCAAAGGGAAAGGCCCCCCGCAGCCTGGTCGTGGCCGGGATCTACGATCCGATGCCGATCGAGTCGGCGCGGGAGCTCGCGGCGTCACTCGACACGGGAGTGGTCGAGCTCGCCACCGGACACGCCCCGCACGTCGAGGCAACGGAGGACTTCGTGCGGGTGCTGGACGCGTTCCTCCCGCGGGGCTGACCTACGCCTGACCGCCTCGCGCCGATTACTTGTCGCGCGCCTATACACGGGCGTCGCCCGCAAGTTGAAGACCACGAGCTCCTGGATTACCTTCCGCCCGCCATGAGCGGCAGGCCGGCCGAATGACGCTCGGGTGGAGCGTCGGGGCGTGGTGACGAGGGTGCCGACGAAGCGCCAGACTCGGCCCCGGCGGCGGGCGGAGACGCCCGCCGAAACCAGGGCGCGCGTTCGCAAGATCATCGCCCGGCTCGAGCGGGCCTACCCCGACGCCACGTGCGCGCTCCACCATACGAACCCGCTCGAGCTGCTCGTGGCGACGATCCTCTCGGCTCAGTCCACGGACGCTCGGGTCAACGTCGTCACCCCGTCGTTGTTCGCGAAGTACAAGACCGCGGAGGACTACGCCGCCGCGAATCCCGAGGTCTTCGAGCAGGACATTCACAGCACCGGGTTCTTCCGCAACAAGACGAAATCGATCATCGGGATGGCGCAGGCGCTCCTGGAGCGGCACGGGGGCAAGGTGCCGGATACGATGGAGGAGCTGGTCCAGCTCCCCGGGGTGGGGCGCAAGACCGCGAACGTGGTGCTGGGTACCTGGTTCGGGAAGAACGAAGGCGTCGTCGTGGACACGCACGTGCAGCGCCTGGCGACGCTGCTCGGCCTCACGAAAGAGAAGACGGCCGAGAAGATCGAGCGCGATCTGATGGCGTTGGTCCCGCGGGACAAGTGGACCTGGTTCTCGCACACCCTCATCCTGCATGGGCGCCGCGTCTGCATCGCACGGCGCCCGAAGTGCGAGGAATGCGTGGTGAGCGCGCTGTGCCCGAGCTCGCGGGTCTAGAGCGGTCGCACGTCGCACGTCACACGTTGCACGAATGCGCGAGCGAAGCGTCTTGGACGTGGCGTCGTGCGACATGTGACGTGTAACGTGTGACGCCGTTAGATTCCGGTGTTATGCCCAACCTCCTCGCCTCCGCCTCCTCCGCCTACCTCAAATCCGCCGCCCATCAGCCGGTGCACTGGCGTCCCTGGGGCGAGGCGGCGTTCGCCCAGGCGCGCGCCGACCAGAAGCCGATCCTCCTCGACATCGGCGCGGTGTGGTGCCACTGGTGCCATGTGATGGACGGCGAGTCGTACGAGGATCCGGAAGTGGCGGAGATCCTGAACCGCGACTTCATCTGCATCAAGGTGGACCGCGACGAGCGGCCCGACGTGGATGCCCGTTATCAGCGCGCCGTCCAGGCGCTGACCGGGCAGGGCGGCTGGCCGCTCACGGCCTTCCTCACGCCGGACGGCGAGGTCTTCTTCGGCGGCACCTACTTCCCGCCCGAGGACAACCACTACGGCCGCCCCGGGTTCATCTCGGTCTTGAAGCAGGTGGCGGAGCTGCACCGCAGCGATCGCGCCCGGGTCGCGAAGAGCGCCCAGGCGATCCGCCGGCACGTCACGGAGTCGCTCGACGAGGCGAAGAGCGGGCAGGTGACGCCCGCGATCCTCGACGCGGCGGCCGCCCAGATCGCCGGCTTGTTCGACGTCCGCTACGGCGGCTTCGGCGACGCGCCGAAGTTCCCCCACCCCGCGGCCGCCGACTTCCTGCTCGCCCGCTGGTACGACGCGCGCGAGGACTGGACGCGCGAGGTCGTCGAGAAGACGCTCACGGGCATGGCGAAGGGCGGGATCCGAGACCACGTGGGCGGCGGGTTCCATCGCTATTCCGTGGACGAGCGCTGGATCGTGCCCCACTTCGAGAAGATGGCGTACGACAACTCCGAGCTCCTGCGCTCATACCTGAATGCCTACGCCGCGTTCGGCACGCCGCTATTCAAGGAGGTCGCGACGGGGATCGTGAGCTGGGTGCTCGAGGTGCTGTCGGACGGCGAGCGAGGTGTCTTCTTCACCTCCCAGGACGCGGACCTCGCGTTCGGCGACGACGGCGACTATTGGACCTGGACGCCCGGCGAAATTCGAGCCGCGTTGAGCGATGACCGTGCGGTCGACTTGATTCGGCGGGTGTTCGACGTGGAGGTGCCGGGGGAGATGCACCACGATCACGAGAAGAACGTGCTGTGGTGGAAGCGGGACCCCTCGGGCGACGACGAATGGCCGGTCCTGAAGGATGCGCTAGAGCGGCTCAAGGCGGCGCGCGACCGTCGCAAAGCGCCCTTCGTGGACACGACCGCGTACGTCAACTGGAACGCAATGATGGCCTCGGCGTTCCTGCAGGCCGGCGCGGTGCTCGACCGCCCCGAATGCAACACGCTTGCCTTGAAGGTGCTGAGCCGTATCTGGGCCGAGGCGTGGGACGACGGTCGCGGCATGGCGCACGTCATCGGCCGGGCGGAGCCCTACGGACTGCTGGAGGACAACATCCATGCCGCCGCGGCGTTTCTCGATGCCTATGAGGCCAAGGGCGACGAGGCGTGGCTCGAGCGCGCCATCGCCGTGGTACGCCACTCGGTGCGGGCGCATTGGGACGAGCAGGCCGGCGGCTTCTTCGACCTGGCGCGCGACCGCCCGGGCGCGGCCTATCTCACGACGCCGGCCAAGCCCGTGCAGGACGCCCCCACGCCGTCCGGGAACGGCGTGGCGGCGCTGGTGCTCGCGCGCGTCTCGGCACTGACCGAGGACCGCGAGTTCCGCCGCCTGCTCGACCGCCAGCTCGCGACCTTCGCGGGCGCCGCGGCCCAGCTCGGCCTCCACGCAGCCACCCTGCTCCGCGCTCTCGATTGGGCGCTGAACCCCGCGACACGCGTCGAGGTCTCCGGCCCGCGCGGCGAGGGGGGCGCAGCCTGCGCGATGCATCTCGTTGCGCTGCAGGCCTACCGGCCCCGGAAGATCGTGATTCGCAAGACCGCCGATCAACCCGCGGCGACGGTGTGCGTCGGCACGACCTGCTCCCTCCCCGTCGCGACACCCGAGGCCCTCGCGAACCTGCTGCGGTGAACTGTCGCCTCCCCGGCCGCACGGCCGCGCTCCCGGTTCGTGCTGGACAACGAGGCGGTTGCGGTCATGATTTGTAGGCATGAAGCCGTGGCACGGAAGAAGACCTCTCCCTGGAGAACTGAATGCCGAACCAGAAGGCGATCCTCGAGACGGTGAAGGGCACCATTGAGGCCGAGCTGTTCACTGACGAGGTGCCGAATACGGTGGCCAACTTCGCCAAGCTCGCGAACGCGGGCTTCTATGACGGGACCCGGTTCCACCGGGTGATCCCGAAATTCATGATCCAGGGGGGCGACCCCTACTCCAAGACCAGCGGGGGCCGGGTCGGCACGGGCGGCCCCGGTTATACGATCAAGTGCGAGACGGAGAAGAACGTCCACAAGCACGCGGCGGGGACACTCTCCATGGCTCACGCGGGCAAGGACACGGGCGGGAGCCAGTTCTTCATCTGCCACACGCCCCAACCGCACCTCGACCGGGTCCACACCGTCTTTGGACAGGTCACGAAGGGGATGGACGTCGTCCTGAAGATTGCGCAGAACGACGAGGTCAAGTCGATTCGCGTCTCGTGATCCGGCGCACCATGGTCCGACTGCCGATCCTGTTCGTCCTCCTCACCGCGCCCGCCACTCTGCCCGCGCAGGCGGCCGACAGCGGCGCGTTCGTCGTCACGCTTGGCACGGACACCGTTGCCGTGGAGCGCTATACGCGGAGCCGAGATGAGCTGCGGGACGACATGGTGCTCCGCGACCGCTCGCCCGTGATCACCCGGCGCCTCCTCGCGACGCTCCGGCCGGACGGCTCCGTAGCGCGTCTCGAGTTCGACACTCGGGCGGCGGGCGGTGCGACGGATGCTCCAGCGATGCACGGCGCGGCGACGTTTGCGACGGAGGAGACCTTCTTCGAAGTCACACGGGGCGGAGAGACGCGGCGCGCGAGCGTCGTGACGCCGGGCGGCGCGATGCCCTTCCTGAACTTCTGCTATGGCCTGTACGAGCAGATCGGGCGGCGCGCGCACGCTCTCGGCGGCGCCAGGGTAGAGGTTCCGGCAATCTGGTTTGGTGCAAGCCTCCCCTTCACGCTGACCGTTACCTTCCCGAGCCCCGACTCGATGACCGTGGGATTCGCCGACCAGGCGCCTACGCTGATGGACGTGGACGCCGCGGGCCGCGTCCTGCGCGCCGACGGCCGGCTCACCACTGAGAAGGTGACCGTCGCGCGCGTGCCCACGCTCGATTTCGCGAGGCTACAGGCCTCCTTTGCCCCGCGCCCGCTCGGCGCGCTGTCACCCGCCGATTCCGTGCGCGTGAACCTGGCCGGCGCCTCGATCGCGATCGACTACAGTCGCCCGGCGAGGCGCGGCCGCAAGATTTTCGGCAGCCTGGTGCCCTGGAACGAGGTGTGGCGCACCGGGGCCAATGCCGCGACCCGGTTCACCACATCGGCCGACCTCCTGATGGGCGGAAAGACGATTCCCAGAGGCAGCTACACCTTGTGGACGCTGCCCACGCCCACGGGTTGGAAGCTCATCATCAACACGCAGACCAGGGCGCCGTGCGAAGGGGCGGCGTGCATCCTCCCCACGCGGCCGCCGCTGTGGGGCACGACCTACACGGCGGATTCGGACCTGGTGAGGCTCGACCTCACGGTCGAACAGCTTCCGCAGCCGGTCGAGGTGTTCACCATTTCCATCGACCTCGTGGGCGGGGGTGGCGCCGGCACCGCCCGCGGGGGCGGCGATGGCGGGGGTGGCAGCGGCGTACTGAAAATGGAATGGGAAAACACGCGAGTTTCGATTCCCCTCACGAGGAGATGAGCGATGATCCGCCGCATCCTTCTCTGTGCCGCCGTTGGCGTGCTCTTACCTCCCGCTCTCGCGGCCCAGTCCGGCGCGTTCGTCGTGCGTCTCGGGAACGACACGGTGGCGCTCGAGCAGTACACGCTCACCGCCGACCGGCTCCGGGGCGAGCAAGTGGTTCGAACCCCGCGCACCCAGCACCGCATCTACACGGCGACCCTCGGACCGACCGGCGCGGTGCAGCGCTTCGAGCTCGCGACGCACAACGTATCCGATCCGAAGCCGACGGAGCAGAAGGCCACCATCGAGTTCCGCGGCGACAGCGCGATCGCCACCACCGAGGGGGGAGACAGCACGGTCACCCGGCGGATCAAGCTGCGGGCGGGCGCTGCGCCCTACCTCGGCCAATCGGCCGCGTTCCTCGAGCTCCTCACGCGCCGGGCCCGCGGCGCGGGCGGCGCCCTTTACACCACCGCCGTGCTCCCGATTGGCTCGGCGGAGTCGTGGGACGTCGCCGTGAACCGGCTCGGCCGCGACTCCATGACCATCACGCTCGGGCCCATCGGTCCGCTCCGCATG